>NZ_CAHJXD010000059.1 GCF_903644055.1 Sphingomonas bacterium
TCGCCTCGATCAGCAGGTGCCAGCGATGCCGCCCCGCCAGCGGCGCGCGCGTGCCGGGAATGTAGCGCAGGACCAGCGCGAGGCCGTCGTCCGGGACGATCTCGAAGCTCTCGATCGCCTCGCCGGTGCGCGCCTCCAGCATCCGCAGCAGCGAAAGCGCATCCCCGGCCCGATCGACGCCGACCCACGCCACCGTGCGCGATCCGGCGGCGGGGACGAGGCGGAGGCTGGCGGCGGTGACGATCCCCAGTGTGCCCTCGGCACCGCACAGCAATTGGCGGATATCATAGCCGCGATTGTCCTTGCGCAGCGCCGAAAGGCCATCGAAGCGATCCCCCGAGGGCAGCACCGCCTCGATCCCCAGAACCAGGGCGCGCATCGTACCGAAACGCAGCACCTGCGTCCCGCCCGCGTTGGTCGAAACCAGGCCGCCGATCGTCGCCGAACCCTTGGCGGCGAGGCTGAGCGGGAAGCGCCGGCCGATCGTGGCGGCGGCGGCGTGGAGATCGGCGAGCACCACTCCTGCCTCGGCGACCGCGACGCCGTCCTCGGCCGAAAGCGAGCGGATCGCGCGCATCCGGCGCAGCGACAGCAGCAGGCTGGCGCCGTCGGCCGAGGGCGTCGCCCCCGCGACCATCGAGCTGTTGCCCCCTTGCGGCACGATCGCCACCCCGGCCGCGCCCGCGAGCCGCACGATCGCCTCGACCTCCGCAACCGTCCCGGGAGAGAGCATCGCGGCGGCGGCGCCGGTGCAGCGCCCACGCCAATCGGTGAGCCACGGCGCCATCGCATCGGCATCCCGCGTGAAGCCGCGCGGGCCGAGCCGCGCCGCCAGCGTATCGAGCAGGCTCTGGGAGGGCGCTTCGGGCATCGCCTTATTCTATGGCCCGCGATCCATCGGCGCCAGTTCATCCGGCATTAAAGGCCGTGGCTCGATCGCTCCCGCGACGATGAAGGGTGATTCTTGACCGCGCTGCTGATCGCCGCCCTCTTCGCGGCCACGGCTTTGCATGCCTCCGTGGCCGCAGAACGCGAGGAAACGGAGAGCTTCGAGATCGCTCAGCTTACGATCCGCAGCAGCCATGTCGTCGTGCGGATCAAGACCGAGCCGGCGGCGATGCCCCCCGCCTTCATGACGCTCAGGGAGAAGAAGGGGCCGAAGTGCATCGCGCGCGTCAACATCATCGGCGCGGCGGTGCTGGCGGGCAACAGCGTCGACTTCATCATGCGCGGCAACGGCCGCCTGCGCGCGCGCTTCGCCAGCTCGTGCCCCGCGCTCGATTTCTACGGCGGCTTCTACCTGACGCCCAGCGCTGACGGCCAGATCTGCGCGGGCCGCGACGTGATCCATTCACGCGCCGGCGGCGAATGCGAAATCGATCGTTTCCGCACGATGATTGCCAAAGAGGGCAAATAGCTGCTTCGCCTTGACTTGGGGCGCGTATTGCGGTCAAGCAGCGGCCTGTCGGATGCGGTGACGCTCCCGTTGCCCCCGACCCACATCGAGCGCCCATGAGCTTCGCCGATCTCGGCCTTTCCGACGAATTGCTGAAAGCAGTGGGCGAATCCGGTTATACGGAGCCGACGCTGATCCAGGCGGCGGCGATCCCGCCGGTGCTGATGAACCGCGACCTCATCGGCATCGCGCAGACGGGCACCGGCAAGACCGCGAGCTTCGTGCTGCCGATGATCGACATTCTGGCGCATGGCCGCAGCCGCGCGATGATGCCGCGCAGCCTGATCCTCGAGCCGACGCGCGAGCTCGCCGCGCAGGTCGCCGAGAATTTCGAGAAATACGGCAAATATCACAAGCTCTCGATGGCGCTGCTGATCGGCGGCACGTCGATGGGCGATCAGCAGAAGGCGCTCGCCAAGGGAGTCGACGTGCTGATCGCGACGCCGGGCCGGCTGATGGACCTGTTCGCGCGCGGCAAGATCCTGCTCTCGGGCTGCTCGATCCTGGTGATCGACGAGGCCGATCGGATGCTCGACATGGGCTTCATCCCCGATATCGAGCAGATCTGTTCCAAGCTTCCCGCGACGCGCCAGACCCTGCTGTTTTCGGCGACGATGCCACCGGTGATCAAGAAGCTCGCCGACAAATTCCTCTCGAACCCCAAGCAGGTCGAGGTCGCGCGCGCGGCCAGCACCAATGTCCTGATCGAGGAAGCGCTGGTCGAGACCTCGGCGCGGGGCAAGCGCGATACGTTGCGCCAGCTCCTCAAGGCCGAGGACATGCGCACCGCGATCATCTTCTCGAACCGCAAGACGACGGTGCGAGATCTCACCGAAGCGCTCCGCAAAAGCGGCTTCGCGGCGAGCCAGATCCACGGCGACATGGAGCAATCCGAGCGCATCCGCGAGCTCGACCGCTTCAAGGCGGGCGATATCAATATCCTCGTGGCGAGCGACGTCGCGGCGCGCGGGCTCGACATCAAGGGCGTCTCTCACGTCTTCAACTTCGACGTGCCCTGGCATCCCGACGATTATGTCCACCGCATCGGGCGGACCGGCCGCGCGGGCGCATCGGGCAAGGCGTTCACGCTCGTCACCCCCGAAGACGCCGAGGCGATCGAAAATATCGAGAAGCTGACCGGGCACAAGATCGCACGCGTCGGCACGGGGACCGAACCCGCTCCCGCGCCTTCATCGGAAACCGGTGAGGAGGCGATCCGGGAGCCGCAGCGCGCGCGGGTTTCGCGCGAACGCCGCCCCGCGCCGCGCCGCGAGGAACGCGGCCGCGACGATGCCGTTCGGAACGACGTGGTTCGGAACGACAAGGGTCGCGAACAGCCCCGGCACGAAGAGCGCGCCCGGCCACCGCGCGAAGTTCGGCCCGAGAAGCGCCCCGATGCGCCGGTGCCTCGCGAAATAGCACGCGACGATGGCCCCGACGGCGGCTGGAACGGCCCCGTGCCGAGCTTCCTCGACTTCGGCTTCAACGCGCCGAAGGAATAGGGATGCCTTGATCCTCCCCTGCCGGGGGGAGGATTCGTCTCAGGTCTGTTCTGTCGTCGAATTCGACTCTAGGTCCGCGAGCCGCGGGCCGAGCAGCGCGACCAGCGCCTCGCACCCCGCCTGATCCTCCGCATCGAAACGGCCGGGCGTCGGGCTATCGAGATCGAGCACGCCGATCAGCCTCCCCCCGGTAACGATCGGCACCACCAGCTCGGACGCCGACGCCGCATCGCAGGCGATGTGGCCGGGAAAGGCATGGACATCCTCGACGCGCTGCGTCTCCCGCGTCGCCGCCGCCGCGCCGCAGACGCCCTGTCCGAAAGGGATACGGATGCACGCCGCCTTGCCCTGAAACGGCCCGAGCACCAGCCCGCCATCGACCGTGCGGTAGAAGCCGGCCCAGTTGAGATCGGGCAGAAATTCCCACAGCAAGGCCGCGGCATTGGCCATGTTGGCGATGGCGTCGGTTTCGCCTGCGGTGAGGCCATCCAATGCCTGAAGGAGGTCACGGTAGAGCAGGGATTTGCCGGAGGCGTTGATTTCGAACCGATACATGGCAGCTCCTTAGCGCATTGTCAGGAGAAGGGGGTCATTCCAGATCCACCCTCCCCCGCCCGCGCTTGATCGCGCCACGCAACGTCTTGCCTTCCACGCGCTTGGCCTTGGCCGCCTTGCTTGGCCTGGTCTTCACCCGTCGCTCCGGCCTGACGTGCGCCTGAGCGAGCAACGCGGACAGGCGATCGCGCGCGTCCTTGCGGTTGGCTTCGCGCGTGCGGAAGCGGCGGGCGGCGACGAGAATGCCGCCGCCCTCCACCCAGCGGCTGCCCGCCAGAGTCTTCAATCGTTCGAACACGTCGGGCGCGAGCCGCAGCGCATAGACGTCGAGGCGGAGCTGGACCGCCGTCGCGACCTTGTTGACGTTCTGGCCGCCGGGGCCGGTCGCGGCGAGAAAGCGTTCCTCCAGCGCGTCTTCGGGCAAAGCGGGCGCCTCAGCCGCCATCGCCCGGATCCGTGAAGCCGAACGCTGCGAAGCGATCGGGAAAGGGCGCGGTGGCGGCGATCGGAGTCTTGCCGTCGCGCGGCACGGTCAGCCGCCACGCATGCAGCATCAGGCCGGCCGACTCGGCCGTGCGCCCGGCCTTCCCGTAGACCGGATCGCCGAGGATCGGCAGGCCGATCCCGCTCGCGGCGTGGACGCGCAGCTGGTGCGTGCGGCCGCTATCGGGCTGGAACAGCAGCAGGCTGTGGCCGTCGCGCTCGGCGAGCATCGTCCAGCGCGTACGCGCTGGCTTGCCCTTGCGATCGACGACGATGCGCCAGCCCGCCTCGCGCGTGCTGACCTTGGCGAGCGGACGATCGATCACGCCCCCGGTCGCCTCGGGCAGGCCGTGCACGATCGCGAGATACGCCTTCTCGACCCGCCCCCCCTCGAACGCCGCCATGAAGCGACGCTGCGCCTTGGGATGGCGCGCAAGCAGCAGGCAGCCCGACGTATCCCGATCGAGCCGGTGGGTGATCGACGGCGCGCGCGCGAAGCCCAGCCGCAGCGTCGGCAGCAATGCCTCGACCGAAGGCCCACCCGCGCGCGGAGGATCGACCGGAAGGCCGGCGCGCTTGTCGATCACCAGCGCCTCGCCATCTTCGTAAAGGATCGTCGGGATCATCGCGGGCCGATAGCATGTGCAGGCGCGCAGATGAATTTTGTGTCCGTTAACATGTTTAAAGGCTCGTTAACCTTTTGCGTTCATCTTAATGAAGATGAAGACGGAATGACCGTCTCCGGCGCTAACAGGGAATAGGACTATGCGGGTATTGCTGATCGAGGATGATCCCACCACCGCGCGCAGCATCGAGCTGATGCTGAACGCCGAAGGCTTCAACGTCTATACCACCGACCTCGGCGAAGAGGGCCTCGATCTGGGCAAGCTCTACGATTATGATCTGATCGCGCTCGACCTCAACCTGCCCGACATGACGGGCTACGACGTGCTCAAGAAATTGCGCGTCAGCCGGGTGAGCACGCCGGTGCTGATCCTCTCGGGCACCAGCGAGACCGAGGCCAAGGTTCGCGCGCTCGGCTTCGGCGCCGACGATTACGTCACCAAGCCCTTTCATCGCGACGAGCTGGTGGCGCGCATCCACGCGATCGTCCGCCGCTCGAAAGGGCATAGCCAGAGCATCATCCGCAGCGGCAAGCTCGCGGTCAATCTCGATGCCAAGACCGTCGAAGTCGATGGCGCGCGCGTCCACCTGACGGGCAAGGAATATGCGATGCTGGAGCTGCTCTCGCTGCGTAAGGGCACGACGCTGACCAAGGAGATGTTCCTCAACCACCTTTACGGCGGCATGGACGAGCCCGAACTCAAGATCATCGACGTGTTCATCTGCAAGCTGCGCAAGAAGCTCAGCCTGGCATGCGGCGGCGACAATTATATCGAGACGGTGTGGGGCCGCGGCTATGTGCTGCGCGACGTCGAGGAAGTGCCCGTCACGCAGGCGGCCTGAACCGCTTCGGACGATCGGCAACGCATTGTGGCGCCCGCCGGAGCATGGCTCTGGCGGGCGCTTCGCATTCGGGTAAGGGGGTTGGTAGGGGGGCTGCCAACGTGCGGATCAAGCATGTCGCGATCATCGGAGGCGGCTTTTCGGGCGCGTTGCAGGCGGTCAACCTGCTCCGCCACAACGGCCCCCGCGCGACGCTGATCGAGCGGCGGCCGACCACCGCGCGCGGCGTCGCTTATTCGGCCGCGCACGCCGATCACCTCCTCAATGTGCGCGCCGGCAACATGAGCGCGCTGCCCGACGATCCCGGTCATTTCGCGCGCTGGCTGGCGCGGCATCGTCCCGATATCGGCGCGGGCTTCGCGCCCCGCCTCGTCTATGGCGATTATCTCTCGAACCTGCTGGAGGAAGCGCGCGAGGCCGCGCCCGCAAGGCTTTCCGTCCTGCACGACGACGCCATCGATCTGATCGTCCGGGACGACGCGATCGAGATATGCCTCGCCAGCGGCGGACGGATCGGCGCCGATGCCGCGATCCTCGCGGTCGGCAACCTGCCCCCGCACGTGCCGCCGGGCATCGACCCCGACCTGCTCGGACTCGAGCGTTTCGCCGCCGATCCCTGGGCGGGGGACTGGGGGGAGGGCCTCGGACCGGATGAGACGGTGGTGGTGATCGGCAGCGGCCTGACGATGATCGATGTCGTCCTCGCGCTCGATGCGCGGGGTTTCTGCGGGAAGATCGTCGCAATGTCCCGCCGCGGCCTGCTGCCGCGGGTCCATGCCGACGTCGTACCGGCACCGCCGCTACCGGAACGGCCCCGGCCCACCTCCGTCGGCCTGCTCCGCCACGTTCGCGCCCGCACCGAGGCGGTCGGCTGGCGCGCGGCGGTGGATGCGCTGCGCCCCTTCACGCAGGACCTCTGGATCGGCGCCGAGCCGGCGGAGCGCCGGCGTTTCCTCCGCCATCTTCGCGCCTGGTGGGATGTCCACCGCCACCGCATCGCCCCGTCGATCGCCGATCGCATCGCCGCGCTGCAAGCCGAGGGACGGCTGGAGATTCTCGCCGGCAAGCTGATCGCCGCCGAACCCGCCGGCGACGGGGTCCGGGTCCGCTATCGCCCGCGCGGGACGGACGCGGTCGCGGCGATCGAGGCCAGGCGGATCGTCAATGCGACCGGCCCGCAAGGCGATCTCACGCGCGGCCGCGATCCGCTGCTCCGCGCGATGCTCGCGCGCAAGCTGATCCGGCCAGATGCGATGAAGGTCGGCATCGACGTCACCGTCCAGTCCGAGGCGATCGATGCCGGTGGCAAGCCGCAGCCGCGCCTGCTCGCGATCGGCCCGATGACGCGCGGCACCTTCTGGGAGATCGTCGCCGTGCCCGACATCCGCCGCCAGACCTGGTCGGTCGCGCGGCGGCTTTCCAACGCGCATTGGGTGGGCGGCGAGGGATTGTAGCGCAACCCAGCGCCGGATCCGGCGTTTTTCCGAACATCCTTGCGCAGCGCTGCCCGGCGTTGCAGTCTCGCCTTCACGCCGCCCGCATGTCAGGAGCCCGATGCCCGACGATTGTTTCGACGAAGTTTGGGGCGTGGGCGGCGACCGCGCCGGTCGCCCCGGTCTCGGCGATCTCGCCAAGTGGATCGAGGAAACCCCCGCGCACGAACTGGAGCGCAGGCAGAGCGCCGCCGAGGCCGCGTTCCGCCAGCTCGGCATCACCTTCGCGGTCTATGGCGACGAGGACAGCGCCGAGCGGATCATCCCGTTCGATATCGTCCCGCGAATCTTCACCAGCGGCGAATGGGCGCGGCTCAAGGAAGGGTTGATCCAGCGGACGCAGGCGATCAACGCCTTCCTCGCCGACGTCTACGGGCCGCGCCGGATCATCGCCGACGGCATCGTGCCGGAGGCGCTGGTGCTCGCCAATCCGCAGTTCCGCGGCTTCCTCGCGGGGCAGAAGCCGCCGCACGGCGTGTTCGCGCACATCTGCGGGATCGATCTGGTGCGCACCGGCGCCGACGATTTCTTCGTGCTGGAGGATAATGCGCGCACGCCCTCGGGCGTTTCCTACATGCTCGAGAATCGCGAGGCGATGCTCAGGCTCTGCCCCGAGATCTTCCATCGCTTCAACGTCTGCCCGGTGGATCGCTACCCCGACGTGCTGCGCGAGACCTTGCGCTCGGTCGCGCCGCGTGGCGGGGCCGAGCCGGTGTGCGTGCTGCTCACCCCCGGCCACTTCAACTCGGCCTTCTACGAACACAGCTTCCTCGCCGATTCGATGGGGATCGAGCTGGTCGAGCCCGCCGACCTCGAGGTGGACGACGATGTCGTCTGGATGCGGACGATCGAGGGGCGCGTGCGGGTCGACGTGATCTACCGGCGGATCGACGACGATTATATCGATCCGCTCGTCTTCAAGCCCGATTCGCTGCTCGGCGTGCCGGGGCTGATCGCGGCCTATCTGGCGGGCAACGTCGCGCTGGTGAACGCGCCGGGCACCGGCATCGCCGACGACAAGGCGATCTACAGCTACATGCCCGAGATCGTGAAATATTATTCGGGCGAGGAGGCGAAGCTTCCCAACGTCGAGACCTATCGCTGCCGCGAAGCCTCGGCTTTGTCCTACACGCTCGACAATCTCGAGAAGCTGGTGGTGAAGCTGGTCGATGGATCGGGGGGCTACGGCATGCTCGTCGGGCCGACCGCGAGCAGGGCGGAGATCGAGGATTTCCGCGCCGCGCTCAAGGCCGAGCCGCACCGCTATATCGCGCAGCCGACGCTCGCGCTCTCGACCGTGCCGACCTTGACCGCGCAGGGCGTGGCGCCGCGTCACGTCGATTTCCGGCCCTTCGTGCTGACCGGATCGCAGGGCGTCCAGATCGTTCCCGGCGGGCTGACGCGGGTGGCGCTCCAGGAGGGATCGCTGGTGGTCAACAGCAGCCAAGGTGGCGGCACCAAGGACAGCCTGATCCTCTCCGACGATCCCTGCCAGGGGCAAAGCCAGGGCCAGGGCGGGCAGATGCAGTGGCAACGGTGAAAGGCGGCGCAATCCGACTAAAGCTCCTCCCCTTCAGGGGAGGGGTTGAGGTGGGGCTTGTGGCCTCGCACTGGCGCTTGCCCTCACCCGACTCCCCCACCCCTGGCCCCTCCCCTGAAGGGGAGGGGGGCTTCTAATGCTCTCGCGCACCGCCGCTTCGCTCTACTGGATCGGCCGCTATGTCGAGCGCGCCGAGTTTACCGCGCGGCTGATCGAGGCGACGCTGCGGCTCGATGCGCTTTCGGCGCGACCCGCGGGCAAGACCGCGTGGGAGAGCGCTTTGCTCGTCGTCGGCGCCGAGGCGGGGTTCGCGGGTTCGGGCGGGGAGATGGGGCCGGGGCCGGTCAGCGCCTTCCTGACGCTCGCGCCCGACAATCCCAGTTCGATCCGCTCCTGCCTCGACAGCGCGCGCTGGAACGCCAAATCGGTGCGCACCGCGCTGACCCGCGACGCCTGGGAGACGATCAACCGCGCGTGGCTCGGCCTTCGCGGGGTCAACGACATGGGCGACAGCCGCGACACGCTGGCGCTGATCGAGCGCGTGCGCGCCGAGACGCGCGGATTCGAGGGCGCGCTCGGCCGGATGCTGCGCAACGAGGCCTATGCCTTCCTGGGGCTCGGCGCGGCGATCGAGCGCGCGGACAATACGGCGCGGCTGATCGACGTAAAATATCATCTGCTGCTGCCCGAAGGCGAGAAGGTCGGCGGGATCATCGATCGCGACCAATGGACGACGATCCTCCACACCGTCTCCGCCAACACCGCCTATCGCTGGCTGTATCGCGAGGAATTGAAGCCCTGGCTGGTCGCCGACATGCTGATTTGCAAGCGCGAGCTGCCGCGCAGCCTCGCGGGATCGGCGGTCGAGGTGGTCGAGCATCTCGCCTTCATCGGCAAAAGGCTGGGGCGGCAGGGCGAGGCCGACCGGCTGGCGCGCCGCCGGCTCGACAATCTCGGCCGGACTTCGATCGACAGCGTGTTCGGGCAGGGGCTGCACGAATATCTCGAAGGCTTCCTGATCGAGAATGCGGTGCTCGCGCAGGCGATCGCGGCGCAGTTCAGGTTCGGGTGAGCGCGATTCTTCTACGCTTCCTCGGTTCGTTCGTCCCGAGCGCAGTCGAGGGACGTACCAAATGCGAACCGTGGAACGCGTCTCGACTTCGCTCGACACGAACGGAATAGTGGACGTTCCCCATGCGCCTGTTCGTACGCCATCGCAGCGAATATAGCTTCTCGGAACCGCAGGCGCGGCTCGTCCAGCTCCTGCGGCTGACGCCTTCGGACCATGCCGGGCAGAGCATCGTCTCCTGGCGGATCGACGTGGATCGCGATGCGCGGCTGAAGCCGACGCGCGACGGCTACGGCAATCTCACGACGATGCTCTACATCGACGGGCCGATCGATCGCATCACGCTGGAAGTTTCGGGCGAGGTGCTGACCGAGGATCGCGCGGGCATGGTGAGCGGCACCGCCGAGCCGCTGCCGCCGCTCTATTTCCTACAGGAGACGCCGCTGACCAAGCCCGGCGCCGCGATATCGGATTTCGTCGCCGCGCAACCGCAGGAGGGCAGCGCGCTCGATCGCGCGCACCGGCTGGCCGAATCGATCGAAGAGCGGCTTGAGCCGCGTCCTCCCGAAGCCGCCGACGATCACGACGCCGCAAGCTGCTTCGACGCGGGCGCCGCCGATCCGCAGGGTGCGGCGCATGTGCTGATCGCCGCCGCGCGCGCGGCGGGATATCCCGCGCGCTATGTCGCGGGGCACTTCTACCGCCCCGATGCGATCGACGGCCATGCCGCGCATGGCTGGGCCGAACTGCATGTCGACGGCTATGGCTGGATCGCGTTCGACATTTCGGAAGGCCGCTGCCCGACCGACCATTATGTCCGCGTCGCGATCGGGCTCGATCACCGCGAGGCGGCGCCGCTCTCGGGCCTGCGCACCGGCGGCGGCCACGAGGCGCTGGCGATCGACGTGCATGTCGGGCCGGAGCCGGCGCGGCAGGATTGAGGACGTGAGATCCTCCCCTGGAGAGTATCAAGGGCTTGGTGGCTTGCCGCCGACGGCCGTTTCGGCTACTCGCCCGCCATCCGTTCCCATCGAACGAGACGATCAAGCGCGACTCCGCTGTGGAGCGTGCACGCTGGCCGACGAGGTTTCGTCCGCCGGCGCGGCTTGCGTTGGGGCATTTTGAGGATTTGATTCTCGATGTTCGACAGCCTGAGCGATCGGCTTTCAGCGACGTTCGACAAGCTCCGGGGGCGCGGCGCGCTCACCGAGGCCGACGTTCGCGGGGCGATGCGCGAGGTGCGGATCGCGCTGCTGGAGGCCGATGTCGCGCTTCCGGTGGTGCGCGAGTTCGTCGACAAGGCGACCGAGGAAGCCGTCGGCCAGAACGTGCTGCGCTCGGTCACGCCGGGGCAGCAGGTCGTCAAGATCGTCAACGATGCGCTGGTCGCGATGCTCGGCGGTGGAGACGGCGAAGCGGCGGCCGACCTCCAGCTCAATGTCGCCCCGCCCGCGATCGTGATGATGGTCGGGCTGCAAGGCTCGGGCAAGACCACGACCACCGCCAAGATCGCCAGACGCCTGAAGGAGCGCGAGGGCAAGAAGGTGCTGATGGCGTCGCTCGACGTCAACCGCCCCGCCGCGCAGGAACAGCTCGCGGTGCTCGGGGTTCAGGTCGATGTCGCGACTCTGCCCGTCGTCGCGGGCCAGAACCCGGTCGAGATCGCGCGGCGCGCGCTGCAGGCGGCGAAGCTCCAGGGCTATGACGTGCTGATGCTCGATACGGCGGGCCGTCTTCACGTCGATCAGGCGCTGATGGACGAGATGAAGGCGGTCGCCGACATCGCCAGTCCGACCGAGATCCTGCTCGTCGTCGATGCGCTGACCGGGCAGGACGCGGTCAACGTCGCGACCAATTTCTCCGATCAGGTGCCGCTGACCGGCGTCGTGCTGACGCGGATGGACGGCGATGCGCGCGGCGGCGCGGCCTTGTCGATGCGCGCGGTCACCGGGCGGCCGATCAAGTTCGTCGGGACCGGCGAAAAGCTCGACGGGCTCGAGCAATTCCATTCCGAGCGCGTCGCGGGGCGCATCCTCGGCATGGGCGACGTCGTCAGCCTCGTCGAGCGCGCGGCGGAGACGATCAAGGTCGAGGAAGCCGAGCGCATGGCGATGCGCATGGAGCAGGGCAAGTTCGATCTCGACGATCTGCGCGCCCAGCTCGGCCAGATGAAAAGGATGGGCGGGCTCTCGGGGCTCGCGGCGATGCTGCCCGGCGTCAAGCAGGTGAAGCAGGCGATGGCGAGCGGTGCCGCCGACGACAAGCATCTCGTCCGCCTGGAGGCGATCCTCTCCTCGATGACCGTCAAGGAGCGCACCAAGCCCGAGATCATCGCCGCCAAGCGCAAGATCCGCATCGCCAAGGGATCGGGCACCACGGTGCAGGAGGTCAACAAGCTCCTCAAGATGCACCAGGAGATGGCCGGCATGATGAAGAAGATGAAGAAGATGGGCGGGCTCAAGGGCCTGGCCAACATGTTCGGAAAGGGCGGCGGCGACCTCAACGCGATGATGGAGGGCGCGGGGCTTCCCGGCGGCGGGCTTCCCGGCCTGCCCGGCGGCGGCAACCCGCAGGGCCTGCCCCCCGGTTTCCAGAATTTCATGAAGAAGAAGTGAGTTAGTTCAAACCCAATCCGGTAACCCAACCAAACACGTCATCCCGGCGCAAGCTGGGATCTCCCGATCAGGAGCGTCACGCTCCGCCTCATGAGACCCCGGCCTCCGCTGGGGTGACGGAACAGAGAAGAAGGAAAAGACCAATGTCCGTTTCGATCCGCCTGTCGCGCGGCGGCGCCAAGAAGCGCCCTTATTATCGCATCGTCGTCGCCAATTCGCGTTCGCCTCGCGATGGCTCGTTCATCGAGAAGATCGGCACCTACAATCCTTTGCTCGCCAAGGATGACGACAAGCGCGTCGTGCTCGACGGCGATCGCGCCAAGCATTGGCTGTCGGTCGGCGCGCAGCCGACCGATCGTGTCGCGCGCTTCTTCGATGCCGCGGGCATTCTGGAGCGCAGCGCGCGCAACAATCCCAAGAAGGCCGAGCCGGGCGAGAAGGCCAAGGAACGCGCCGAGGAGCGCGCGACCAAGGCCGCCGAAGCCGCCGAGGCGAGCGCCGCCGCCGCTGCGACGCCCGCCGCCGAAGAGCCCGCGCTCGATGATGGCGCCGAGCCGGGCAACGAGGGTGTCTCCGCCGCGACGCCTGCCGAGGGTGGCGATGCCGAAACCCCGAGCGAGGGCGCCGAGACCGCCGAGGCCTGAGCCTTGGCCGATCCGCACGACTCCTGTGTGACGCTGGCGGCGATCGCCGGCGCGCACGGGCTCGGCGGCGAGGTGCGGCTCAAGCTCTTCACCGACGATCTCGGCCGCTACACGACGCTCGATGCGGGCGGGCGCACGCTGACGCTGGTCAAGCTGCGGCCGGGGCCGGCCGGCGCGGTCGCGCGC
>NZ_CAHJXD010000060.1 GCF_903644055.1 Sphingomonas bacterium
CCGCAGCCGAGGTCGAGCACGCGCTTCCCCGCCAGGAGCCGCCGCGCCCCCGCGTCGAGCCCCCACGCCTGATCGAGCTGCGCGCGAATGTAGCGCAGCCGCACCGGATTGAGCCGGTGGAGCATCGCCGAGGAGCCGCGCGGGTTCCACCAGTCGGCGGCCATCTCGCCGAAATGCGCGGCTTCCTTGGGGTCGATCGTGCCGGTTGCGTTCATGATGGCCCGAAGCTAGCAGGACGCTCCCTCAAGCCCAAGCCGGTTCTGCTCCCCAATGGCACGCATCGTGATGAAGTTCGGCGGCACGTCGATGGCCGGGATCGAGCGCATCCGCAACGTCGCCGCGCGGGTGAAGCGCGAGGCGGAGCGCGGCAACGAGGTGGCGGTGGTCGTCTCGGCGATGGCGGGGGATACCGATCGCCTCGTCAATTTCTGCCGCGAGGCAAGCCCGCTCTACGATCCGCGCGAATATGACGTCGTCGTCGCCTCGGGCGAGCAGGTGACGAGCGGCCTGCTGGCGATCACGCTGCAATCGATGGGGGTGCGCGCGCGAAGCTGGCTCGGCTGGCAGCTCCCGATCCGCACCTCGTCGGCGCACGCCTCGGCGCGGATCGAGGATATCGATACCGGCGCGCTGCTCGCGGCGCTGCGCGATGGCGAGGTGGCGGTGATCCCCGGCTTCCAGGGGGTGTCCGGCGAAGGCAGTCTCTCGACGCTCGGGCGCGGCGGCTCGGATACGTCGGCGGTGGCGATCGCGGCGGCGATGAAGGCCGATCGCTGCGACATCTACACCGATGTCGACGGCGTCTATACGACCGATCCGCGCATCGTGCCGCGCGCGCGCAAGCTGGCACGCGTCACCTATGAGGAGATGCTCGAGCTCGCCAGCGTCGGCGCCAAGGTGCTACAGACGCGCTCGGTGGGGCTCGCGATGAAGGAGAAGGTTCGCGTCCAGGTGCTGTCGTCGTTCGGCGACGCGCCCGATGGGGGCGATCTGCCCGGCACGATGATCGTCGGCGAGGAAGAGGTCGAAACCATGGGCATGGAAAGCCAGTTGATCACCGGCATCGCGCACGACAAGAACGAGGCCAAGGTCACGCTCGCCGCGGTCCCCGATCGCCCCGGCGCGGTCGCGAGCATCTTCTCGCCGCTCGCCGACGCCAACATCAACGTCGACATGATCGTCCAGAACGTCGCTCATTCGACGGGATCGACCGACGTCACCTTCACCGTCCCCGCCGCCGAACTCGCCCGCGCGCTCGACGTGCTGGAGAAAGGGAAGGCGGCGATCGGCTATGAAAAGCTGATCCACGACACGTCGGTCGCCAAGATCTCGGTGGTCGGCGTCGGCATGCGCAGCCACGCGGGCGTCGCCGCGCAGATGTTCAAGGCGCTCGCCGAACGCGGCATCAATGTGCAGGCGATCACCACCAGCGAGATCAAGGTCTCGGTGCTGATCGACGAGGATTATACCGAACTGGCGGTGCGCGTGCTCCACACCGCCTACGGCCTCGACGCCGCCGACGAGGCGGCGTAACCTTATCTTTCCGAAACGGGGAGGATCGTCATGCGTCTGCTCATCACGCTGGCTGCCATGTCCGCAAGCGTCCTGGCGAGCGGGGCAGCCTCCGCCCAGGTGCCGGTGACCGGCGCCGCCAATCCCGAGGCGCTGTTCACGAGCCGCGATCCCAAGCTCAACCGCAACAAGCAGGCGGCGCTCGGCATCGTCCGCGACCTGCTGGAGGCCGGCCACTGGGAGATGGCGGACCGCTACCTGACCGAGCGCTACATCCAGCACAATCCGCTCGCCGCCTCGGGCCGCCAGGGCGTGGTCGATTTCTTCACCAAGGTGATGAAGGTCCAGCCCAAGCCGATCCCGTCGCGGATGAAGACCGAGATCGTCTCGGTGGTGGCGGAGGGCGATTATGTGATCGTCGCCCACCCGCGCCAGGGCACGAGCGCCAAGGAACCGTCGCGCCATTATTCGACCACCTGGTTCGACATGTGGCGCTTCGTCGACGGCAAGGCCGACGAACATTGGGATCCGGACACCTTGCCGTGATATCGCGAAGCCCTATCGCCGCCTGATCCCACATATCCCCGTCCCCACAAGGAGTGCGCGCTTGACCCGCCCTACCCGATCCTACGCCGTTCAATCGCCCAGCGACCCCTTCGCCCCCTTCTCGTTCGACCGCCGCGATCTCCAGCCCGATGATATCGGCATCGACATATTGTTCTGCGGCGTCTGCCATTCCGATCTGCACACCGCGCGCGGCGAATGGCCGGGCACGCAATATCCTTGCGTCCCCGGCCACGAGATCGTCGGCCGGATCAGCGGGGTCGGCAGCGCGGTGACCGGGTTCGAGGTCGGCGATCTCGCGGGGGTCGGCTGCATGGTCGATAGTTGCGGCGATTGCGCGTCGTGCGATGCGAGCGAGGAGCAATATTGCGAGAAGACGGGCTTCGTCGGCACCTACAACGGGCCGGACAGCGTGCTCGGCGGATATACCTTCGGCGGCTATTCGGATCATATCGTCGTCAAGCAGCGCTTCGTCCTCAAGATCGGTCATGCCGAGGCCGATCTCGCCGCCGTGGCGCCTTTGCTCTGCGCGGGAATCACCACTTATTCGCCGCTGCGCCACTGGAAGGTCGGGCCGGGGCAGAAGGTCGGCGTTGTGGGACTGGGCGGGCTCGGCCACATGGGCGTCAAGCTCGCCGCCGCGATGGGAGCCGAAGTCACCGTCTTCACGACCTCGCCGGGCAAGCGCGAGGATGCGCTGCGCCTCGGCGCGAAGGAGGTGATCGTGTCGCGCGACGCCGATCAGATGGCGACGCAGGCCTCCCGCTTCGATTTCATCCTCGATACCGTCGCGGCGCCGCACGATCTCGATGCGCTGCTCGCCTGCCTCAAGCGCGATGGCACGATGGTGCTGGTCGGCGTGCCGGATAGCCCGCACCCCTCACCCAACGTCGGCAACCTCATATTCCGCCGCCGCGCGCTCGCCGGATCGCTGATCGGCGGGATCGCCGAGACGCAGGAGATGCTCGATTTCTGCAAGGCGCACGGGCTGACCTCGGATGTCGAGGTCATTCCGATCCAGAAGATCGACGAAGCCTATGATCGGATCGTGAAGAGCGACGTCAAATACCGCTTCTCGATCGACATGGCCTCGCTGACGCCCTGAGCCGGCGTTATCATCGTGCCGCGGCGATCGCGGCCTCGGCCTGCGCGCGCATCGCGCGATAGCCCGCGCGCGTCAGGTGAACGCCGTCGGTCGTGAAGGCCGGGACGAGATCGCCGTCGCGCATCAGCGAATCGGCATAATCGACATGGACGAGGCGCTCGGCCGTCGCATGATCGGCGATCGCGGCGCGCAAGGGCGCGGCCAGCTCGGAATGCGCGAACAACGGCTCGGCGGCGCGCCCGATCGGCGGCGGCGGTGCCACGATCACTGCGATGCCCGCCGCCCGCGCCATCGCCGTCATCGCGACGATATTCGCGATCGAGGCCGATGCGCCCTCCCCCGGCTCGCCGAACCACAGGTCGTTGGTGCCGCCCATGATATGCACCGTCCGGGGCCGCGCGGCGACGACGTCCGCCGCGAACCGCAGGCGCATCTGCGCGGTCGTCTGCCCCGCGATGCCGGCGTTGATCCGCACCGGCCGAAACAGCCACGGATCCTCGCCGCTCCAATATTCGGTGATCGAATCGCCGATGAAGACGATTCGCGGCCGCACCGTCCCCGCCGCCGCCGCGCTGGCCCAGGCGAAGCTCCGTCGGGCGATCTTTCGCGAGATGCGCGCAAGGCGACGCCCGATCATTGTCGCATCCTGCCAGCGTCGCCGCCGCAGCGATAGACCGCGTGCCTCTCGCGCTGCCGCGTTCGGCTCGCTAGGGCCGAAGCATGACGACCGATCACCCTCGCCTTTCCGCCCTCATGCAGCGCGGCGCCGACTTCCTGGGTTCCGAGGTCGCGATCATGGCGGGCGCGATGTCCTGGGTATCGGAGCGCACCCTCGTCTCCGCCATCTCCAGCGCGGGCGGCTTCGGCGTGATCGCGTGCGGAGCGATGACCCCCGCCCTGCTCGACGCCGAAATCGCCGCGACCAAGGCGCTGACCGCCAAGCCGTTCGGCGTCAACCTGATCACGATGCACCCCGATCTATCCGAGCTGATCGACGTCTGCGCGCGCCACAATGTCGGCCATGTCGTGCTCGCGGGCGGGCTGCCGCCGGGCGGCGCTATCGATCGGATCAAGGCCGGCGGCGCCAAGGTGCTGTGCTTTCCCCCCACGCTCCCCTTCGCCAGGAAGCTGATCCGCTCAGGGGTCGATGCGCTGGTGATCGAGGGGATGGAGGCCGGCGGCCATATCGGCCCGGTCTCGACCAGCGTGCTCGCGCAGGAGATGCTGCCCGAGATCGCCGGGCAACTGCCCGTCTTCATTGCCGGCGGGATCGGGCGAGGCGAGGCGATCGCGGGCTATCTCGAGATGGGGGCCGCGGGCGTCCAACTCGGCACGCGCTTCGTCTGCGCGACCGAATGCATCGCGCACGCCAATTTCAAGAAAGCCTTTCTCCGCGCATCGGCGCGCGATGCGGTCGCCAGCGTCCAGATCGATCCGCGCCTGCCCGTCATTCCGGTCCGCGCGCTCAAGAATGCCGGCGGCGAGCTGTTCACCGCCAAGCAGCGCGAAGTCGCGCAGGCGCTGGACGAGGGCAGGATCGCGATGGCGGAGGCGCAGCTCCAGATTGAGCATTATTGGGCGGGCGCGCTGCGCCGCGCGGTGATCGATGGCGACGTCGAGCATGGTTCGCTGATGGCCGGCCAGTCGGTCGGCATGGTGACGCGCGAGGAGCCCGTCGCCGCGATCCTCGCGACGCTCGCGGCGGAAGCGGAGGCCGCGCTGGCGCGCCGCCTGCCCCCGCGCCCGCAATTGTAAAATAGCGTGCCAAAGCGTGGGAAATGCTGGCCAATTGGGCGCGCTTGTGGTAGGCCGTTCAAATGTTGCTGTATCGCTTATCCGCTTTTTACCGCCGGCTCGCCTGTGTGGCGGCTTCGTTCGGCCTTTTCGCCGTGGCCGCGCCGGCGTCGGCGGCGGTATTCCCTTATGGTTTCGATTTCACCGCATCGAGCAGCAACGCCGAAAAGCTCACCTCGGGAAGCTTCATCTTCACCTCGACGACGAACCCCGCGATGACCGCGACGGTGACGGCGTGGAACGTCACGCCGCAGGTCTCGGGTAACGCCACCGTCTACAAGCTGACCCAGGCGACGCTCGGCTATTTTCAGGGCGGGCTCGGCGTCACGTCGACCGCGAACGACAATCTCACGACGTCGAGCGGGAGCTGCGGGGTCGGCGCCTGCAACACGCACCAGCTCGACAATATGGGCAGCACGGCCAATTCGAAGAGTTATGATTTCCTGCAAATCACCTTCAGCGCCCCGGTCACCGTGGGCAGCGTGGAATTCAACGCGTTCGGATCGGCCAATGCGGCGCTGAGCAGCAACACCGCGGTCCTCGACGACGACTTTTCGTACGGCAAGGGTACTGCGCTGGTTGCGGGCAACAACAATGCGACGTTGAGCACGCTGGCCGGCCTTTTCCAGACCAACGTCGGCAGCAATGCGGCCTATGGCGGCGCCACCAATACGAGCTGTCAGGACCTCAACGGCGACGGTGTCTGCAACAATGTCTTCACGCTGAGCAATGCCAATAGCGCGACCGCCAATTCGGCGTCGTCCAATTGGTATATCGCCGCGTCGATCGCCGATAATTACGGCGGCGACGGCATCGTCGACGGCTTCAAGCTGGCGAGCGTCAACGTCTATGCCGCTGTGCCCGAGCCCGCGAGCTGGAGCATGATGATCCTGGGTTTCGGCGCCATCGGCGCAGCACTTCGTCGCCGCAATCGCGTAGGCGTTTTGGCGGATTGATCCGCTGGTGACCGGCGTGGGTCACTTCGATTCGCCCGACTTCGCTTTCGATGGCGGTTCAAGCTGAAACGTCACCCCGGCTTTGGAGTCGGATGAAGTCTTACCCGCTCATGCTGAGGTGAGACCCAGTAGCTCCGCAGGAGCGTATCGAGGGCTCGTATCGAAGTACGGGCTCCAGGGCATGTCCTTCGATACGGGCTCTCGACAAGCTCGATCCCTACTCAGGATGAGCGGAGGAGTGGGTCGATCTAAATCGTCCTGCTTTAAAGGCTGTCCTGTTCGAGCTGAAACGTCACCCCGGCCTTGAGCCGGGGTCCCGCTTCTTTAGCGTCGGCAGGCAGCGGGACCCCGGCTCAAGACCGGGGTGACGA
>NZ_CAHJXD010000061.1 GCF_903644055.1 Sphingomonas bacterium
GGGCGGCACCGCGCAGCCGCCCTCGCTCGACAGCCCGGCCGACGTCGGCAACACGCTGATCAACATCCAGATCGTCGCGCCCGTCGCCGATCTGCTATTCTCGCCGATCCTGCGCAAGTTCCCGGCGCTGCGCATCGCAATGTCCGAAGGCTGCATGGGCTGGGTGCCGTTCCTCAAGGAGCGCGCCGACGCCGCCTACCGCAACCACAAATTCTGGACGCACCAGGATCTGGGCGGGATGCTGCCGAGCGAGCTGCTGGAGCGGCATTTCCTGTTCTGCTTTCACGAGGACGATTTCGGGCTGCGCATCCGCCACGAGATCGGGATCGGGCAGATCACCTGGGAATGCGATTTCCCGCATTGCGACAGCACCTGGCCCAAGTCGCCCGAGCGGCTGTGGGAGTCGGTTCACGCCTTCCCGAAGGAGGAGATCGACCGGATCACGCATCTTAACGCGATCGATTTCCTGCGTTTCGATCCGTTCCGCGACATTCCCCGCGCGGCGGCGACAGTCGGAGCACTACGCGCCACGGCCGCGCACGTCGATGTCACGCCAAAATCGATGGGCGGCGAGTCACCCACGCGCGCGATGGGTGCACTGAGCACGGGCGATATCCGCCGCTTCATGATCGAGGCGGAGCAGGCGCTCGGCAAGCAGGTCGAACTTCTCTAGAGTCGGATGACTTCAGCTTTATCCGCTCATGCTGAGTAGAGACCGAGTAGCTCCGGAGGAGCGTATCGAGGGCTCGTATCGAAGCACGGGCTCCTCGGCCGGTCCTTCGATACGGGCTCTCGACAAGCTCGATCCCTACTCAGGATGAGCGGAAGAGTGGGTCAGTCTAAAGTCCTGCTCTAGAGGCCGTCTGTTCAAGCTGAACCGTCAGCCCGGCCTTGAACCGGGGTGACGAATGTTCAACGTCAACGGAATGGCCTCCAGGGGCGGCCCTCGCCATGCAAAAAGACGACGCGGTGATCACCACCGCGCCGCCCCTTTTTCCAGGCCGCCGCGATCACTCGCGGCGGTCCTTCTTCAATATTTGAAGCCGAACTTCACGCCGATCGTACGCGGCTCGTTATACTCGTCGTAGCTTTCGTAGGCGAACGCCGAAGAGATGATCTTGTATCGCGTACCGGTCACATTGTCGCTGAATACGGTGACGGTGTAGCGGTTGCTCGGATCGGTCCACGCGATCTGGACGTTGCCCAGCACATAGCCGTTTTCCTCGAACCGCCCCTTCTGCAGCGCGTCGGTGCCCGCCGCGCAGAAGCCCTGCGTCCCGGCGACGAAGGGAATGTCGGCGCCAGCCGCGTTACGGCTGACCCGCGTGCACTGATAGGAGGCGTTCTGCGGCGAGTAGCGCGTCGAGAATGCCACCGTACCCGAAGTGACGAGCTTCCCACCGAGCAGACGGGCCGTATAGTCCGCCCCGACCGATCCACTGAAATCGGGCGCACGCTGGAGCCGACGCCCCGTCCACGATCCGATAACCGAGGTATTGGTTCCCGTCGGGCCGAGGATGACATTGGTCGCGTTCGCGAAATTTGTGTAGCGGGCATGGAGATATTCCAGGCCGACCCGGAAGTTCAGGCCGCTTTGCGGTATGCGATAGGATAATGTCGCATCGACGCCGTAGATGTGGGCACCGCCGCTGTTCTGGATCTTGGTAGTGATAGTCGGGGAATTCGGGTCGAGCGCCGAAACCTGGTTATTCTTGTAATCATAATAGAAGCCCGCGAGTTCGGCATGGAGCGGACCCTGGTTGGTCTTGAAGCCCAGCTCATACGCCGTCACCGTCTCCGGCTTCAGCGAATTATAGTTGGGCGCCGTGTTGATCGTCCCCGCCTTGAAGCCGCGCGAGACCGAACCATAGACGTTGGTGTCGTCGTCGATCTTGTAGCGCGCCACGATATGCGGCGTGAACGCATTGTTGCTGTCGCTCTTATACGCCGAGCCCGAGCACAAGGGGGAAATCGCGGCAGCGGTCGGCGTCGACGGCGTCGGCCCGATATAGACGGGGTTCACGGCGTCGGAATAGCAGACCGTACTTTCCGACGAAGCGAACAATCCGCTCTGCGAATATCGAAAGCGATTGAGTGTCTTCTCGTCACGGCTGTATCGCGCACCCGCCGTGACGAAGAAGTGGCCGCCGAATGCATATGTCGCGTCGACATAACCCGCATAGGATCTGGTGTTGAAAAAGAGGGTCGTCGCAACCGGATTGGTGGCGGTTCCGATATCCTCATAGGCGTTGGGGGTCGCGAACTTGTCGCGATAGTAGAATGCGCCGGCGAGGATCGTCAGCGCGCCGAACTGACCGTTATAGTCGAGCTGCTGCGTGAAGGTGCGGCGGGTGTTGTTCTGAATGCCGATATAGGCCGTGCCAAGCGGATTTGATCCCGCATCGTTCGGTGTAGCGTCCAGATCATAGACCTGGAGGTCGCGCTGCTTGCGATAGGCGCTGCGCGACGTCAGCTTGCCGAGATCGCCAAGGCCGACCTCGACAGTCGCATTGAATTCGTCCGATTTGCTTTCATTCTTTGGCTGGAAGTTGAGCGACGTCCTGTCCCGCTGGTTGGCCACCGGATAGCCGTTGTAGCTGGCGGCGGGGTTGAGCGCGGCTCCGACGATCTGATAGGCGAACGCGCGCGGATCGTTGATGTAATTGTGCACATACGCCAACGTGACGCGCACGTCGGGAGACAGTTCGACCAAAAGCTTCGGACGCACCGACCAATTCTCGAACGGCGCGCTATTGTTCCCCGAACGCTTGAGATAGCTCGTCTCGGTAAGCGGTTGGAAACCGTTGCCGCCGAACGTGTAGGTGGTCGGATCGAGAACGACGTTGGGCGCGAAATTGTTGATGTCCTTGATGTAGCCATCCGTCTTGCGATAATAGCCGGCGATGCTGAATTCGATGCCCTTGGTGATCGGGCCCGACGTGAACGCGCTGAACTGACGATCATTATAGCGCGGGGCGTAACTCACCGAGCCATCCGCCACCAACGTGTCGCTTGGGCCGCGCGTCGTGATCAGGATCGCGCCGCCGGTCGCGTTACGCCCATAGAGCGTGCCCTGCGGCCCCTTCAGCACCTGAACATCCTGGACGTTCGCGAAGTCCTGATTGATCGAGAGCTGATCCGAAGTGTAGAAACCGTCGACGTAAACCGCGACGTTGGTTTCCTGGCCACCGCCGGCAAAGGTCGTCGATACGCCGCGGATGGACGGCTGCGTATAGGATCCCGATCGTGAGACCTGAACGCCGGGCGCGACCACCGCGAGATCCTGGAATTTCTTGACGCCGGCCGTTGCGAGAGCGGCGCCGGATACAGCGGTCACCGAAGCCGGGACATCGACCTGCCGCGCCGCGCCGCGCAATGCAGTGACGACGATTTCCTGGCTGGCCGAAGGATCGGCATCGGCCACCGGCGGCTTGGTCGCCGGCGCGGCCTGGGCAAACGCCGGCGCCGGAAGGCACGCGACTCCGGCGAGCAACGCGGCGACGATCGCGCTGCTACGGGCATGATTGTTCGATTGCACTGACAGCTCCCCATATAAGCCCACTCTCGGGGCATTTTTTTTGGCCGATCTATACCGCCGCCAGCAGGGTATGCCCAAGCTTTCAGCGTGGAGGATCAACCATCATGTATTGCTCACGACATCGCTAGTATGACCACATCGGTTGGAAGCAGTTTAGCGTTTTCCGCACAACCGCTGTGCAACAGCACTACCCGTTGCGCATAGTGTGCGTCTTTGTATTGAATAAGAGTCCGTTTTTGACATATCAAAAAAGAGATGGTTGATGAGTGATCCTGCGGTTCAGGAGATGCTGGACAAAAATGAGATCTGGCACCGGCTGCTCAGCATCGCGAGGGGATGCGACCGCTTTGATCGTGATCTTGTGCTTTCGGGCTATCATCCCGACGCCATCGACAATCATGGGTCATTTGCGGGCAGTCCGGAGGCGTTTGTGGACTGGGCATTTGCCTGGCACAAACAGCATCAGAAGGGGCATCATCACGCCCTGTCCAACCATTGGTGCGAGATCGATGGACCGGTTGCCCATAGCGAGACCTATTACACCTTCTTCGGGGTAAATCGGGAAGGGGATCATTCGATCGCGACGGGTCGATACATCGATCGCTTTGAGAAGCGTGAGGGTCGCTGGGCGATTGCGGACCGGGTCTGTGTCCGCGAAATGTCGGGCGACATCGCAATATCCGAGACCGCCAAGCTACGCTCCATACCTTTGTTCGACACCGGGCCCTGCCGGCGCGACGCAACCGATATCTCTTATGTTCGCCCGCTGGTGGTCGATCGGACGATCCTCGATAACGCCGATCAGACGAAGGAGGTCTGACCAGTGTCATGCAACGGTTGTCGCGACAGGTGCGGACGTAACTATGCCGGCAACGCGCATCGGCATCAGGAGCTTCTTGGACGAAAATCGCGTGTTTAAAGATTCCCTATCATCGAGCAGGATTTATCTGCTTGGCTCTTCCGACAGCGCGCTCATAGCCCGATAGCGGATCGGAATGGGAGGCCGCCGCGGCCGTGCAATCACCTGCAACAGCGCCCGCTCGATCGGGTGAGCGAAACGCGCGCGCGCTCGTCGGCAGGGTGACGCTCATGCTGCTCGCCGTTGGCGGGCTGATGGGCGCGAAGCTGACGGGTATCGAGGATCGGATGGTCGCGGTCCCCGCCGGAATGGTTCTGCTTGGCGAAGACGGGTCCGGCGTGCCGGGCACGTCCGTAGGGGTCGCCGCGTTCAGGATCGATCCGCACGAGGTGACCAACCGCCAGTTCGCCGCCTTCGTCGCGGCGACCCGTTATCGGACGCAGGCCGAGCGTGAGGGCGGCGCGCCCGTCTTCGTCATGCCGCGCGCGCCCGTATCGATGGACGATCCCGCCGGCTGGTGGAAAATGATCCCGGGCGCCGGCTGGCGTCACCCCTTGGGCCCCGACAGCACGATCGTCGGCCATATGGACGATCCCGTCGTCCAGGTCAGCTATGACGATGCCGCGGCCTATGCGGCGTGGGCGGGCGGCAGGCTGCCGACGGCGACCGAATGGGAGCGCGCGGCGCGCGGCGATCAATCCGGCGCCCGTTCACCGACGAGCTGGATCCGCGATGCCGCAGGCGGCGCCATCGCCAACAGTTGGCAAGGGATCTTTCCGATCCGGGACACCGGGGACGACGGCCATGTCGGGATCGCGCCGGTCGAAAGTTATCGTCCGAACAGCTTCGGTCTCTACGACATGGTCGGCAACGTCTGGGAATGGACGAGCACGGAAGGGGCAAGAGGCACCCGGACGCTGAAGGGCGGGTCATTCCTGTGCGCGGCCAATTACTGCGCCAACTACCGGCCTGCGGCGTGGCAGGCGCAGGAGCACGACCTCGGCGCATCGCACATCGGCTTCCGGATCGTCGCGCCGGTCGTGCCGGTGAGGATGAGCGCACGCAGCTAGTCTTGGCCGTATGCGCCAAATGCGGCATGATTTTGCATGTCCATCGTGCGCGGTGCATCGCTTTGCCCAAGCGATCCTCAGTGCAGCCAAAGAGGATCGGCCAGCAATCGGCTAGGCTTCCTATAAAAGCGTGATCTCCGACAATCATCTTGTTGTCGATGATCTCCCGATCCGCGCGACGGTTCGGCACCATGGCTGCCGCTAAAGAATCTCTACCAAGCTGTAGCGCTCTTCTATTTTGACCGCTTAATCCCCACTCCGTAGCTATGGATTACCGCGGAGGCAGTGATCGACGCGGAACGTATCTCGCCTCACCCAACGGTGCGGACGAGCGAACAAGGGGACTGAAATGACCAATCCGGGGGCGTGGTGCCGCTTGCGCGGCACGACGGCGATTCTGGCGCTTGCCTTGGCGAGCGGAGTGGCGCGCGCCGAAGCGCCGGCTGGGGCCGAGCCCGCCGCGCCCACGGCGGAATCGCTCGATCCCGTCGAAGATATCGTCGTCACCGCCCGCCGCCGCGAGGAAACCGCGCAGAACGTGCCGGTCGCGCTCAGCGTCGTCAGCGCGGAAGCGCTCACCCGCTCGGGCAGCATCAACATCAACCAGATCCAGCAATTGGTGCCGAGCCTTCAGGTCACCGCGACCAATCCGCGCAACTCCGTGATCAACATCCGAGGGCTCGGCGCCAACAGTTCGATCGCGGTCGACGGGCTGGAATATGGCGTCGGCTTCTACGTCGACGGCGTCTATTATGCGCGCCCCGGCCAAGCGCAGTTCGACCTCATCGACCTCCAGCAGATCGAGGTGCTGCGCGGGCCGCAGGGCACGCTGTTCGGCAAGAATACGACGGCCGGCGCGATCAACGTCACCACACGCCTGCCCAGCTTCGACCCCGAATTCGTCGGCGAAGCGACGTTCGGCACCTATGCCTATCATCAGGTGCGCGCGTCGGGATCGTTTCCGCTGATCGACGACAAGCTCGCCATCCGCCTGACCTTCGCAGACACGCATCGCGACGGCTTCCTGACCAATCTCTACGACGGCAGCGACGCCCAGAATTATGACAACACCACGATCCGCGGCCAGTTGCTCGCCAAGCCGGCCGAGAACCTCACCGTTCGCCTGATCGGCGACTATGCGCGCCAGGCCCAGCATTTCGCGCTGACGATCTTCGACGGCTATTTCACGACTTATGGGAATGGCGCGCCGATCGCCAACAACATCATCGATCGTGCGGCGCGGACCGGTTACGCGCTGCCCTCGTACAACGCCTTCGCCCGCCTCGGCAATTCGGACGCGCCCTTCCAGGCGAACATGAAGAGCTACGGCGTCTCGGGCCAGGTGGATTGGGACCTCGGTTCCGCGACGCTGACATCGGTCACCGCCTATCGCTGGTGGGACTGGTATCCGAAGAACGACGTCGACGGCACGTCGCTTTCGATCAACGTCGCGGGCCAGCAGATCAATCACCAACGCCAGTTCAGCCAGGAATTGCGCGTCGCGTCCGACGGCAGCCACAAGGTCGATTACGTCGCCGGCGTCTATTATTTCTGGCAGGTCGTGCGCGGCTATGGCGACACCGCTTATGGCCCGGATTATGCACGCTGGAACCTCAATCCAGCGACGACCCCCGCCGCCACCATCGCCAACACCAACCTCGCGCTCAACGGCTTCGCAGCAAAGTCCTTCTCGAATCCTTCGACCAAGAGCTATGCGGCGTTCGGCCAGCTCGATTGGCACCTGGCCGACAGGCTGACGCTGACCACCGGCCTGCGCTACACGCACGAAAACAAGAAGGGCGTGTTCAATCAATTTTGGGTCGCCGGCGTCGATCCCGCGACACTACCGGCGGCACAGGCGGCGGCGGTCCTTGCCACCCGCAACGCCTTCAATCCGATCCTCAACTTCTCCGCGAAGGACAGCGCGGACGCGCTCACCGGGCTGGCGACGCTCAGCTACAAGGTCGCGCCGGACGTCCTGGTTTACGGCACCTATTCACGCGGCAACAAATCGGGCGGGCTCAATCTCACCGCCGGCGGCGCGTTCCGGCCGGTCGTCGATCCCGAGAAGGTCAATGCCTACGAGATCGGCCTCAAATCCCAGTTCCTCGATCGCCGGGCGACGCTCAACCTCGCGGCGTTCAACACCGAAATCCGCGACTATCAGGCCTCGATTACCGAGCCGATCGCCGGCACCACCAGCGTCATCCAATATATCGCGAACATTCCGAAGGTACGGTCGCGCGGGATCGAGGGTGACTTTGCATTTGCCGTCAGCCGCTGGATCAACCTCTCCGCCTCGGCCGCCTATGCCGACGCGAAATATGTGACCTTCACCAATTCGCCGCAAGCGGCCGAACGGCTTAA
Organism: Sphingomonas bacterium; assembly: GCF_903644055.1. Classification (GTDB taxonomy): domain Bacteria; phylum Pseudomonadota; class Alphaproteobacteria; order Sphingomonadales; family Sphingomonadaceae; genus Sphingomonas_I. Next base: position 7,835 of record NZ_CAHJXD010000061.1, read on the forward strand.
CGTCAGCGCCATACAGGATCTGTCGGGACAACGGCTGACCAACGCGCCCAAGTTCGTCTACACGCTCGCGGCGGATGTCGCCCAGCCGATCGGCGATGTCGGACGCTTCGGCGCGATCCAGGCCTATGGCCACGCCGATTTCGCGCACCGATCATCCTACAATACGGCGGCGACCAACAGTATCTACGGCATCATCCCGGCCTATGGCCTGGTCAACGCCCGGATCGGACTGCGTACCGAGAACGGCCGCTGGGATCTCTCGATCTGGGCACGCAACCTCTTCGACAAGGATTATTATATCAGCCGGTCGGGCGCCAATTACGGCCTGATCACCGGCCTGCCGGGGGAGCCGCGCACCCTAGGCGTGACGCTGCGGACAAAGCTCTGACGTGCGCGCCTGGGCTATCCTCGCGGGCGTAGCGGCGGCCCTCGCGCCGCCCGCTTCGGCCGAACCACCGCGCGTTCCAAGTTGGGATGCTTTCGTCGACGGCCTGCGCGACCTGCCGACGCGGATGCTCGCCCGGCTTTCACCCGCCGAGCAGGCGGACCCGCAGATCCGCGCGGAGGTAGCGCGCCTGGCCTTGGAGGCGCTGGTCTCCTCGGGCATCGACGCGCTCGCCAGCGACGGCGATCATCCCGCCTTCATCGCCCAGATCAACCAGGTGCTGAACGTCGGTCAGCCGAATGCCGACACCAGCTACCGGAGCGCGCGGATAACCCCGGGCGGCACCTATCGCATCCGTGGCCGGAAGGGATCGCTGCGGATGGTGCGGATCAGCCAATCGGCGCCGATCAAGCCATCGGCAGGGTCCCGCCTTCCCAATCTCGGCCCGCAGCGCCCGAGCTTCGACGTCAACGCGCTGCACGCCGACGGAAAGGGCCGCTTCGACGTCATCCTGAGCACTGCGCGGCCGGTGGGCTATGCCGGCGACTGGTGGCGGCTGGCGCCCGACACCGATCGCCTGCTGCTACGCATGGTCAGTTCCGATTGGGGCAAGGAAGCCGAGCCGAGCTTCTCGATCGAGCGCCTCGATGCGCCCGCCAATCGCTCCCGGCCCAGCGCCGCGTCGATCGACCAGCGGCTGCGTGCGCTGCCGGCGACGATCGACTTCATCGCGCCGCTGTTCGTCGACCATGTCGATCGCCTTCGCGCCGAGGGCTATGTCAACCGCCTCAAGGTCTTTGATACGGCACAGCTCGGCGGGCTGCTCGGCCAATTCTATTATGAGGGCGCCTACGACCTGCCCGACGGCGAGGCGCTGATCGTCGAGGCGAAGGTGCCTGCCCGATGCCTGTACCGATCGCTCATCCTCGCCAACGCCCTCTACGAAACCACCGACTGGTACAATAATCACAGCAGCCTCAACGACTCCCAGGCCAGGCCCGATGCCGATGGCGTGCTCCGGATCGTCGTCTCGGCGCGGGATCCCGGCGTGCCGAACTGGCTCGACACCGCCGGCTATCCCCAAGGCGTGATCCAGGGCCGCTGGGCCGAGTGCGATACGCAGCCGGTGCCGAGCATCCGCAAGGTCGCCTTCGCCGACATCCGCCGGCTGCTCCCCGCAGCCACCCCCACTATCACGCCCGCCGCACGCGAGACCCTGGTCCGCGATCGACGGGCGGCCCTTCAGCAAAGGTCGCTCTGGTGAACAGCATGATCCCCCGCCGTCATTTCCTGGCCGGTTCCGGCCTTGCCGCCGCCTCCGCTCTCCTGGGCGCCCGTCCGGCCTGGGCGGACGATCGCGCCGCTCTGGCCGAGGAAGCGTTCCTCTGGGGCGTGCCGCTCGTCCTGACCGGCCGCTACCTGAAGATCGCCGCCGACGCAGGCCTCGCGTTCAACCGCTTCTACCTGAGCCCCGATCTCGCGACACCGCAGACCCGCGCGCTCGGGCCGCAGGTCGATACGCTCTACGGTCTAGGCTGGATCGATCTCGCGGACGGGCCGCAGGTCATTTCCGTCCCGGACACGCACGATCGCTATTATTCGATCCAATTGCTCGATGCCTACGCCGACAGCTTCGCCTATATCGGCCGGCGCGCCACGGGGACGAAGGCGGGCGCCTATGCTCTGACCCCGCCCGGTTATCGCGGCAGGCTCCCGGCCGGCGTCACGGAGATCAAGGCGCCGACCAGCAAGGTGCTGGCGGCCGTTCGAACGCTGGTGCGGAGCAAGGCCGATCTACCGGCCGCCCGCGCGATCCATGGCGCTTACACGCTGGGGCCGCTGTCCGGCTATCCAAAGGCCCAGCAACCGGGCGTCTTCCGCGCGGAATCGCTCAACATCCTGCCTGTCGTCGATCTCTCGAAGGCGGGCATCGGCTATTTCGAGGAACTGAACCGGCTCGTCGCGGACTATCCCCCGCTTGCCTATGATGCGCCGCGGCTTGCCCGCTTCGGATCGCTGGGGATCGGACCGGGACGGCAGCTTTCTAGCGATCCCGCCATCATCGCCGCGCTCACCGCGGCCATCCCCGCGGGGCTCGCCCGCATCCGAATGCCCAAGACGAACTGGACCGCCAATGGCTGGAGCACACGGCTGGACGTCACGCCGTTCATCCAGGATCCGGTCGCCCGCGCCGCCACCAACCTCTACGGGCCCGGCACCCAAATCGCCGAGGAAGCCCTCTATCTCAGCGCGCAGAAGGGCCCCGACGGCGAGCCGCTGTCCGGCGCCAGGCGCTACAGCCTGCGCTTTCCCAAGGGGCAGCTACCGCCGGCGGGCGCCTTCTGGTCGGTGGGGCTCTATACGAAAGACATCTTCCTCTACGATAACGAGATCGACCGCTACTCGATCACCGATCGCACCGATGGCCTGCACTTCGCATCCGACGGATCGCTGACGATCCTGATCCAGCACGATCGCCCGGCGGATCCGAACGCCAACTGGCTGCCGGCGCCGGCGGACCACTTCCTGCTCACGATCCGCGCCTACCAGCCGAAGCCGGCCCTGCTCGCCCGGCAATATCAGCTACCGCCGCTTTCGCTCGTCGCCTGACCATCGACCGCTCAAATCCCGAGAGGACCACCATGAAGCGCATGTTCCTTGCCGTTGCCACAGCACTCGCGTCGACGGCCTTGGCTGCCGCGGCTTCGGCCCAGACCCAGCCCAAGCGGCCGAACTTCCTGATCATCGTCGCCGACGATCTCGGCTTTTCCGACATCGGCGCCTTCGGCAGCGAGATCGACACGCCGAATCTCGATGCGCTCGCGCTCTCGGGCCTGCGCTTCACGGGCTTCCACACCGCACCCGCCTGCTCACCGACGCGATCGATGCTGCTCACCGGCAGCGACAGCCACCGCGTCGGCCTCGGCGCGATGTCCGAAGTGACGCAGGACAATCAGCGCGGTCATCCGGGCTTCGAGGGCTATCTGCGCGCCGACGCGCCGACGCTGGCGGAGCGGCTGTCCGACGCCGGCTATCGCACGCTCTTCTCGGGCAAGTGGCACCTGGGCGTGACGCCGCAGCAGGATCCGCATGCGCGCGGCTTCCAGCACAGCTTCGTCCTCGCGCAGGGCGGACACAATCACTTCGGCCTCGACCAGTCTTCCGACCCGCTGACCGGCAGCACCTATCGGGAGGATGGCGTGCTCGCCCCGAAGCTGCCAGTAAACTTCTATTCGTCCGACTATTTCGCCGACAAGCTGGTCGCCCAGATCAAGGATACGAAGGCAGGGCCCGATGGAGCCAAGCCCTTCTTCGCCTACCTCGCCTTCACCGCGCCGCACTTCCCGTTGCAGGCGCCGCCGGAGACGATCGCCAAGTATAAGGGCCGCTACGATGCCGGCTACGAGGTCCTCCGCCAGCAGCGGCTCGATCGCCAGCGACAGCTAGGGCTCGTCGCGCCGACGACCGTGCCGCACCCGCTGATCGCCGCCCGATCCTGGGCATCGCTATCGCCTCAGGATAAGCAGGTCGCCTCGCGCGAGATGGAGACCTATGCGGCAATGGTCGATCGCCTCGACAAGGCCGTCGGCCGCGTCGTCGCGGAGCTGAAGCGGACGGGCGAATTCGACAATACCGTGATCCTGTTTCTGGCGGACAATGGCGCCGAGGGCATGGATCTTGCCGGATCGGCGCTGCCGGTCGTGCGCCGGCTCGCGAAGAACAGCAGCTTCGACACGATCGGCAGCGCCCAATCCTATGTCAGCTACGGCCCCGGATGGGCGCAGGCGGCGACGGCGCCCTCCTATCGCTTCAAGGCCTATGCGACCGAGGGCGGCACCCGCACCGTCTCATTCCTCTCGGGTCCGGTCGTCCGCGCCCCAGCGGTCACCGACGCCTATCTGCACGTGACCGACGTTGCGCCAACCTTCCTCGATCTGGCCGGCGTGAAGGTCGAGCCCGGCACGTTCGAAGGCAAGACGGTCCAGCCGATCGACGGCCTGAGCTGGCGCCCGCTGCTGACGGCGAACAAGCCGGTATATGCCGCGGACCGGCCGATCGGCAACGAGCTGTTCGGCTCGCGTTCGATCCGCGAGGGCGATTGGAAGATCACCGACATCAGCGACGGTCGCTGGCGCCTCTACGACATCGCCGCCGATCCCGGCGAAACCCGCGACCTTTCCGATCGGGAGCCCACCCGCAAGGCGGCCCTGATCAAGGCGTGGGACGCCTATGCGGCGCGGGTGGGAATCGTCCTCCCCTCCCCTCGCCTGCATCCGCACCCTCTATTGGAAGGCGAGTGATGCGCAGGCGCTGGGGCGTTGCGTCAAGCATATAGCCCCATCGGGTCCCCGGGCTTGCAAATTGCCGTCGGCCGACTACGATTATGGCGCGCATTCTTCCCAGAGCATCTCTTGGAAAATCATACTGAGCCAGCCGAATGTCCTGAATAGCTGCGCCCGTGACGATCGCGGTGCATTGCGGATTCTGATTGCCGACGACCATGGCATATTTCGAGCCGGGCTGCGCATGTCGCTGGAAAGCGACGACCGGGTCGCGCATGTCGTCGAAGCGCAGGATTTCGACGCCCTGATGGCCGCGCTTCATCACGGGCGTCCGGACATATTGATCCTGGACCTGCACATGCCAGGGCTGGTGCTGCTCGACGGGCTGAGACGTGTGCGCCAGCAACTGGGTGATGCGCCGATGCTCGTCCTGTCGGCCTCCACCGATCCGGACGACATGATCCGGTGCCTGGGTGCCGGCGCCTCCGGTTACGTCACGAAGGCATCGGATATGCCGATCCTGTTCGACGCGATCGCCTTGGTGCTGGCCGGGGGCATCTTCGTGCCTTCGGATATCGTCGCCGGCCAGGGCGAGCGGATCGGCCACGCGGGGGCCGCGTCACCGCCGCGCCTGACCCGCCGGCAGGCCGAAGTTTTCGATCTGGCGCTGGAAGGCCATGCGAACAAGCAGATCGCCTATCGGCTGGGCATGGGTGAAGGGACGGTGAAGACCCATCTGGCGGCCGTCATGCGCGCCTATGAGGTCAACAACCGCGTGCAACTGCTTCGCAAGGTCGGATCGGCGAAGATCAAATCCTGGCACTGAACCGATCGTCAGCGCGTCGCGGGGAAGCCGGATCTCGCAAGCTCCGCGTTCAGGACTGCGAACAGGACATCGGGCAGGACCGGCTTGTGGACGACTTTGCGCAATGCCGGGTTGGCGCGCCTGATCTCGTCGAAATCATAGCTGCCGGTCAGGACGATGCCGGGTATCGCCCTTTGAAAACGCCGTTCCAACTGGTCGAACGCCTCGAATCCGTCGATATCGCCGTCGATATGCCAGTCGGCGATCAGGAGGTCGGGCGGCTCGTGGGCGATCCGCGACAACAATGCGGCCGCGGATCGGGACCAGACGACCTGTCCGCCCCAGGCCCGCAACAGGCCTACCAGCGCATCGCAGACGTCGGGATCGTTTTCGATCAGCGCGACCCGGCATGATTGCGGCAGCCGCGGCAGATCGGACCGGCCCGGCATCGCATCGCCCTGGAGCGCCGCGCCCGATCGATGGCGGGGCACGTCGATCCAGAAGACCGATCCCCGGCCCGGTTCGGATCGCATGCCAACGGCATGCCCGAGCAGCCGGCTGAGCCGCTCGACGATCGCCAGGCCGAGGCCAAGGCCGGGCGACTTGCCGTCGACCTGCGCGGGCGGCGCGGACTGCACGAACTCCCAGAAGATCTGCCGCTGCATCTCCGGCGCGATCCCGCAGCCGGTGTCCCATACCTGGATGCGGACACGCTCGCCGCGCGCCCGCGCGGCGACTAGGATCGCCCCGCTGGACGTGAACTTCAAGCTGTTGGAGACGAGGTTGCGTACGATCCGCCCCAGCAGTTGGGCATCGGAATGGGCGATCAGCGCGGTCGGCCGTACCACGATGCGTATCCCGCGCCGCCGCGCATCGACGGCATAGCCCTCCGTCACCGTCGTCAGCAGGTCGCGCAGGTCGATCGGGCCGAGCGCCGGCCTGAGCGCGCCGGCGTCCAGCCGGCTGTATTCGAGCAGGTCCTCGAGCAATTCCATGCTGGCGATCAGCGCGCGGCGCGCCGCCTCCAGCGCCTTCCCGCCCGGATCGGTCAACGTCTCGCCCTGGAGGCTGCCGAGCAGCAGCGCCATCGCCTGCAGCGGCTGGCGGATATCGTGGCTGGTCGCGGACAGCATCTTGGCGGTGGCGGCGGCGCTGACCTCGGCGCGGTCGCGCATCGCCACCAGATCGGCGGTCCGTTCGGCGACGATCCGTTCCAGCCGATCGGCGGCGCCGACGCGTTCGGTGATGTCGGTATGCGTGCCGGCGAGCCTGATCGCCCGGCCGTCCGCGTCGCGCACCGCCGCCCCGCGCGACAGGATCCAGCGCCATCCGCCATCGCGGTGGCGCAGCCGGAATTCGACGCGGTAATCCTGCTGGCCGCCTGCGATGAACGCTTCCAGCGCGTGGAGCACGCGGTCGCGGTCGTCGGGATGCAGGAAGGCATAGAAGACGTCGATGTGCGGCTCGGTCTCGCCCGGCTGCTCGCCGACCAGTTCCCACCATCGCGGCGAATAGAAGGAGCGGCCGGTCGGCACGTCCCAGCCCCAGATGCCGTCATTGGCGGCGACGGCGACGAGTTGCAGCATGGTGCGGCCGGCGCCGTCCGGGTCGGTCCAGAACCGGTCTATTCCGTCGTGCGGTGCGGCGCCCTCCCTAGACGGATGGTCCGCTCGGTTCACCCGCCATGGTCCGGGATCGCCGCAGCGGCGCGCCCCGCGCCGCGCATCGCCCCATAATAGACGAGCGAGGCGACCGCCGCGCCGACGAACCAGGCGTAGGGATAGGGCGCGATCAGGATAGCGGGCATCCCGCCGAAGCGCGCCGGCAGGGCGGTGGCCAGGAAACCGGGCAGGTTGGGCGCGATGCCGACGACCGTCGCCGCGACCGCCGCGGGATTCCAGCCGCCGCGATAGCCGTAGCGCCCGTCGTGGCGGTAGAGGTCCTCGACCGCGATCCGGGTGCGCCGGATCACCCAATAATCGGTGATGAGAATGCCGGCGATCGGGCCGAGCAGCGCCGAATAGCCGACCAGCCAGGTGAAAATGTAGCCGCCGCTGCTCTCGATCAGCTTCCACGGCAGGATCGCCGCCGCCAGCACCGCGGTGATGAGCGCGCCGCGCCGGTAATCGATGCGGCGCGGCGCGATCGCGGCGAAGTCGTAGGCCGGCCCGACCAGATTGGCGGCGATGTTGCACGACACGGTATCGATCGAGATGACCAGCAGGCCGATCAGCACGCCGGCGCTCGGCAGGTTGCCGGCCAGCTCGACCGGGTCCCAGATCGCCCGGCCGAAGACGATCCGCGTCGCGGCGGTCGCCACCACCGCCACGACCGCGAGCAGCGCCATCGGCGCGGGGAGGCCGATCGACTGGCCGAGGAACTGGTCGCGCTGGCTGCGCGCGAAGCGCGTGAAATCGGGAATGTTGAGCGCGAGCGTCGCCCAGAATCCCACCATCGCGGTCAGGCTCGGCCAGAATATCGCGGAGAAATCGACCGCCGCGCCGCTCGCGTTCCTGCCCGGCGCCGCCGAGAACAGCGGCGACAGCCCGCCCAGATGGCGCATCGCCCACACGAACAGGCCGATGCAGATCGCGATCTTGATCGGGGCGGTCCAGGTTTCCAGCTTGCGCACCATCTCCAGCCCCTTGGAGACGAAGGCGAGCTGGATCAGCCAGAAGGCCGCGAACGACAGGAAATGCGCCAGGTCGATCCCGATCAGCGGCAACGTCACCCCGTCGCTGCGCCAGCCGGTCAGCACGACCACCAATGCAAGCAGTGTGTTGCCGCCCACCCAGGTCTGGATGCCGTACCAACCGCACGCCACCAGCGCGCGTGCCAGCGCCGGCACCCTCGCGCCGATCGTGCCGAAGGCGCAGCGCAGCAGCACGGCATAGGGGATGCCGTAGCGCGCGCCGGCATGTCCGATCAGCAGCATCGGCACGAGCACGATCATGTTGCCGAGCAGGATCGTCGCGATCGCCTGCAGCGGCGTCATCCCCTGGTCGATCAACCCCGCCGCCAGCATGTAGGCGGGGATCGAGATCACCATGCCGATCCACAAAGCGGCGAAATGATACCAGCGCCATGTGCGGTCGGCGGCCGCCGTCGGCATCAGATCGGCATTGCCGAGATCGTTCGCGCCGCCGTCGATCGTCACGCGCCGCGCGCCTGGACGGTATCGCGGCGGCTTTGCATCAGCGGCTGGATCCGCGTGCCGAAATTTTCCACGCCCACGACGAAATCGTCGAAGGTCAGCAGCACGCCGCCGGTGCCCGGCACCCCGGCGACCTCGTCCAGCATGCGCGCGACCTTCTCATAGGAGCCGACCAATGTGCCCATGTTGATGTTTACCGCCGACGTGGCCTCGCTCATCTGGCGTGTGTTGGTGGTCGCGGAGACGTTGTTGGCGGCGGTCTGGTCGGTCAGCCAGGCCAGCGCCTCCTGGTCGGCGCCGTCGCGATAGCTCTGCCATTTGGCCTCGGCGGCTTCGTCGGTCTCGTCGGCGATGACCATCATCAGGACGAAGGTGTTGACCGGGCGCCCGGTCTTCGCTGCGGCGGCGGCGAGCCGCACGTTGACCGGCTGGAAGGCGGTCGGCGTGTTCACCCCCTTGCCGAAGCAGAAGGCATGGTCGGCATATTGCGCGGTGAACGCCAGCCCCTCGTCGGACGAGCCGGCACAGATGATCGTGATGTCGGTCTGTGGGCGCGGGCTCACCCGGCAGTCGGTCATCTCGAAATATTCGCCCTTCAGGTCGGAACGGCCCGTCGTCCAGAGGTCGCGCAGGATCTGTGCATATTCGGACAACATGTCGTAGCGTTTCACGAAGTGCCCGTCACCCGGCCACAGCCCCATCTGGTCATACTCCGCCTTCTGCCATCCCGTCACGAGGTTGATTCCGAACCGCCCGTGGCTGATCGAATCGATCGTGACGGCCATGCGCGCGACGATCGCGGGCGGGAGGGTCAATGTCGCCGCGGTGGCATAGAGCTTGATCCGGTCGGTGACCGCCGCAAGCCCGGCCATCAGGGTGAAGCTTTCCAGATTATGATCCCAGAATTCGGTCTTGCCGCCGAATCCGCGCAGCTTGATCATGGTGAGCGCGAAATCGAACCCGTAATGCTCGGCCTTCTGCACGATCTCCCTGTTGAGATCGAAGCTCGGCATATATTGCGGCGCGTTTTCCGAGATCAGCCAGCCATTGTTACCGATGGGCAGGAATACTCCGATTTCCATGATGATCGTCCCTTGGGAGAATTGCGTTGAAGGCTTGCGCTTCGGTGAAGGTCACTTCGCGAAACGGGGCGGATTGACGGGGGTCGTCGGCGGTTTCTCGCTTCCAAGCTTCGTCATCGGGCGATCGCGGCGGTGAAATCCGCGACCGTCGACACCCATCCGAAGAAGGTCTCGACATTGTAGACCGACGCCTGCTGAAGGAAGGGAGGCCCCAGATGATGGGTCGCGTCCTCCAGCATCACACCGAAATATTCGAGGTGGAAGCCATCGCGCAGCGTACTTTCGACGCAGACGTTGGTGGCTATGCCGACGAATATGAGGTTGCGGATCCTGCGGGCGCGCAGGATGCTGTCGAGCTGGGAATTGAAGAACGCCGAATAGCGCGTCTTGGCCAGGCAGATATCGCCGGGTTCGGGCGCGAGCGCGTCGACCAGCGCATAATCCCACCCGCCCCGCGCGAGCAGCCGGCCATCAAGCTCCGGCCGCGCCCGCATGGTCTTCAGCGCGTTGGACTTGTGCCAGTTGGGCGAATGTTCGGTCCCCGCCTCGCGATAGTCGGGGTCCCAGCCGTTCTGCAGGTAGACGATCTGGAGCCCGGCGACACGCGCCGCCGCCAGCGCCTCGCCGATGCGGCCGATGACCGACGCCGCCCCCGATATGTCGAAGCCGGCGAGATCGACATAGCCCCCGGCCGAGGCATAGCCATTCTGCATGTCGATCACGACGACGGCGGTTTCCGCGGCCAGAAGCGTCAACGGCTCCGGCCGGGCCGACAGCGTGAACGTCCTGCTTTCCCCTGTCATGTCGACGTTCCCATGCGCATGTCGGATCAGGCCATCGTCCCTTGCCGGGGGCAGGGAGGCGTCGGCTAGAACTTGAAGCCGACCCGCCCGATGACCTGGCGCGGCGGCACCAGTGAGTCGAACACCCCGCCCACGCCGAAATTCTCCGCATAGCGGCTGGCGACGTCGGTGCTGGCGGTGACGTTCGTGACCTGCAATTCCGCATACCAGACCTGGTTCGCCGGCTGGAAGCGGGCGTTGAAGTTGAGGAGGAACTGGTTCGGCACCCGATCGGTGATGGGATTGTTGAAGATGCGGAACTCGTAGGCCGAACGGTAATTCGCCTGGAGGAACAGATCGAGCGTGCCGGCATCGCCGATGATGCTCGATTTGGAGATGCTGCCGGCGGCGGAGAAGTGCGGTACGCGCCCCAGCTCGTTGCCGCGCAGATCGACGAACAGCTTGGCCCGCTCCACCAGATTGTTCCCCACGAACGGGCCGCCGGTGTTCCGGTTGACGAGCTGCGCAGTATAGGGATCGATCGCCAGGAACGAACTGTCGACCTTGCTGCGCATCGCCGTCGCGTTGGCGTCGATCCGGAAGCCCGCCGGCAGGATGATCGAGACCTCGCCCTCGATGCCGTAGACATGGCTCTTTGGAACGTTCGTCACACCGCCCTGATAGGGAAGCGGGTCTTCCGAGGGCGCCTGGAGGTTGCGATAATCGTTGTAGAAGGCGGACAGGTTGAGCCGCAGCTTGCGTCCAAACAGCTCGTTCTTGCTTCCCAGTTCGTAGGCGCGAAGAAATTCGTGCCTGAACGACTTGGGAACGATGGTCGACTGTGTGTTGAGGTTGGTGCCGCCCGGTTTGACGCCCGTGGAAAAGCTGCCGTAGACCGTCGATGTCCGCGACAGGTCATATTCGACCGAAGCCTTGCCGGTGATCTTCTTGAACTGGCTGACGAGATGGAGCGGGGGATTGTAGAAGGCCTCGGTATCGGCCGAATATTTGTCCCGGCTGAAACGGGCGCCGCCGGTGATCCGCAACGCATCCGAAAGATGATAGGTCGCCTGGCCATAGCCTGCGATCGACGTGCGCCGCGACTGCGATTCGCTAACGAAAGCGAGGCCTTGTGCGAACAGGACGGAGATCTGGGCGGGGGTCGGATCGAATAGAGGCGTGTAGTTGATGCGCACGGCCGAGTTCTGCTGGGTCTCGTAATATTTCTCGCCGCCCTTGGTGTTCAGGAAGAAGCCGCCGACGATCCAGTCCAGCGCGCCGCCGCTGTGGGAAAGATTGATTTCCTGCGTGATCGAACGATTCTGCCGCAGATAGATCGGTTCCTCATCCTTGTATCCGTACAGGATGAGCGCCTGCCGGCGATCGACAGAATCGCCGGAGTTGATCGCGTTGGTGAAGACCTTCTGATAGCTCGTGATCGACTTCAGTTGCGCGAAATCCAGGTCGTATTTGATCGTACCGGCCACGATCCGGCTGCGAACCGTCTGCGGATTGGGATAGTCGTTGCTGGTCGTCCGCACGCCGGGAATCGTGTCGAAGATGTTCTTGATGCCGAGGCCCGCGGTGTTGTTGTCGAAGAATTCCGCCCATAGCCCGAACGACAGCTTTTCGGTCGGCGCCCATAAAGCGTTGATCCTGCCCGACCAGCTATCCAGATCCCCGACCTTCTTGTTCAATTGATTGGGCGCCGTGAACCAGCCGCCATGCCCTTCGTGCTGAAATGCCGCGCGGATCGCCAGCGTGTCGCCGACGGGGATGTTCGCCACGCCGCGCAGGCGGACATAATCGTAGCTGCCGTAACTCGCCTCGCCATTGGCGCGAAACTTCCCGAGCACGGGCGCGCCGGTCGTGATGTTGATCGCGCCGCCATCGGCATTCTGGCCGTTCACGGTTCCCTGCGGCCCACGCAGCACCTCGACCTGACCGGGATCGAGGAAGGTCGCGGTCAGGCTGATCGGACTGGCGACGTAGACGCCGTTCTGCACGAAGGCGACACCGGGCTGGGCGCTGTTGTTCTGCAAGCCGTCGAAGCCGACCCCGCGGATCGTGATGTTGAGGGGGAAGGGCCCCGCATCCGTCACCGTCAGGCCCGGCACCTGCTTGTCCAGGTCGAGCACGGTGCGGATGTTTGCTTTTTGCAGCGTGTCGTCGGTCAGCGCGGTGATCGAGATGGGGGTCTTCTGGAGACGCGTATCGACCTTCTGCGCGGTGACGACGATGTCCTCCAGGGTGCCGGCCTGCTGCTCCTGGGCCATCGCCGGACCGGAAAAAGCCGTCGCCACGACCGCGGACGATGCGAATATGGTGGCTTTATATGATGAACGACGCATGGTTCCCCCTTGACATTAGATTGTCAGTTCCACGCCTTCGCCGACGGCTCCAGCCGCGCCGCACCCTCTCCCCGGCGCTCGCCGTCAAAGGCAAGAGCCCCCTGAGCCCCGCAAAGGGCGCCGCCATTTTTTGATCGATCCGGCCGTCCGCGCGGCACGTCTACGATCCTGGCTTGTTATCAACGACCTACTATCGCCGCTGGGAACGCGCATCTAAACTTACGGCTATCCTGTTGGTTGAGGCCGCGAACACGCAATGGTCGCCGGTTTGCCGCGCTGGCGTAACCGCTGCGGTCGTCGGACGGGATGCAGCGGCAGATGACGGTATTTGGCGGCCCGCGCTGGGCAAGCCAAGTCTGTCCTGTGGACGTCGAACTCTCGTCACCCCGGCCTTGAGCCGGGGTCCCGCTGCCTGCCAAGGCTGAAGAAGAAGAAGCGGGACCCCGGCTCAAGGCCGGGGTGACGGTTCAGCTTGAACGGGACACCTCTCGCGTCGGATCACTTCAGCCTTACCCGCTCATGCTGAGTAGAGACCGAGTAGCTCCGTAGAGCGTATCGAGGGCTCGTGTCGAAGTCCGGCTCCAAGGCTTATGCCGGCGGCAGTTCCCCGGAACCGAGCGGTGTTTCCAGCACCTCGCGCACCTTGGCAGCGAGATCCTCGATGGTGAACGGTTTGCCGATCAGCTCGACGCCGGCGTCGAGCACGCCGTTATGGACCACGGCGTTGCGCGTGTAGCCGGTGGTGAACAGCACCTTGAGGTCGGGGCGCCTCCGCCGCGCCTCCTCGGCCAGCTTCGCGCCGTTCACCTCGGGCATGACGATGTCGGTGAACATCAGCGCGATCTCGGGGTGCGCATCGAGCATTCGGAGCGCGGCTGCGGCACCGTCCGCCTCCAGCACGCGATAGCCGAGCTCGGTCAGGGCATCGATGCTGAACTGGCGCACGGCCGGCTCGTCCTCGACGACGAGCACGATCTCCTGTTGCTCGCCACGCGGCAAGTCGGCGGCATCCGCGATTTCGTCCGGGACAAGTTCGACGCCGATCAGGCGCGGCAGATAGACCTTGATCGTCGTGCCCTCGCCGGGCTCGGAGTAGATCTTCACATGACCGCCGGTCTGCTTGACGAAGCCATAGACCTGGCTGAGCCCCAGGCCCGTTCCCTTGCCCACCTCCTTGGTCGTGAAGAACGGGTCGAACGCCTTGGCGATCACCTCCGGGGGCATCCCCGATCCCGTGTCCGTCACAGCGACCATCACATATTGCCCGGCCGGCACGCCGAGATGGGCGGTGACGTAACGTGCGTCGAGGTGGCAGTTGGCGGTCTCGATGGTCAGCCGCCCGCCTTCCGGCATCGCATCGCGCGCGTTGATGGCCAGATTGAGGATTACGTTCTCGAGCTGGTTCGGGTCGGCATTCGTGCGCCACAGGCCGCCGGCGAGCACCGTCTCCAGCCGCACGTCGCCGCCCAGCGAGTGGCGCAGCAAGTCGGACATGCCGGCGACCAGCTTGTTGGCGTCGACCGGCTCGGGCTTGAGCGGCTGCTGGCGCGAAAAGGCGAGCAGCCGCTGGGTCAAGGTCGCCGCGCGGCGGGCACCATCGGCGGCCGCGTCGACATAACGTTTGGCGCGCGCATCGCTCGCGCCCACGCGGCGGTTGAGCAGGTCGAGCGAGCCGATCACCACCGCGAGCATATTGTTGAAGTCGTGCGCGATGCCGCCGGTGAGCTGGCCGACCGCCTCCATCTTCTGCGCCTGGCGAAGCTGCTCTTCGACAGCCTGCTGGCGCGTCAGGTCGCGGCTCGATCCGATCAGGCGGACGATCCGTCCCTCGCCGTCGCGCACCGGCACCAGCACCGTGTCCCAATGGCTCCGCTGCCCCTTGATCTCGAACGTCTCGCGATATTGCGAGACTTGGCCTGAGGCCAGAACATGCCGATAGTGCGCGCGCGCCGTCTCCAGAAGCTCGGGCGGCACCACCTCGTCCATGCGCCGGCCCTGCACGTCCTTGAGTCGCAGGCCGACGGCGGCCTGGTGACGAGGGTTCAGATCCTCGATGACGAAGTCGCCGTCGGGCAGCACGCCGATCACGAACAGCGCCTCGGCGCTGTTCTCGAAATAGGCGCGATAGAGCACGTCGGCCTGCCGCCGCGCGGCTTCCGCCTCGGCAAGGCGGCGCTGCTCGGTGACGCGCTGGGTCACGTCATAGACGAACTGATAGGCCCCGATCTGACTGCCCTGCGCGTCGCGCAGCACGTTATACTTCATCTCGTAGCAGCGTCGCTCGAGCCGCTCGTCCCCGAACGCACCCAGCTCGGTGAATTCCTCCCCGCCGAGCGCCCGGCCCCACACCTCGCGCACCGCCGCCTGTTGCTCGGGCCGGTCGGCCAAAAGGTCGAGCATGCTGTCGCCGACCTTCGGGCGGACGCCATAGATCGACATGAACTCGTCCGCCGCCGCCCGGTTGATCGCCAGCCAGCGATATCCGGGGTCGGCGACCTGGACGAAGGCATCGGTTCCTTCGACGATATCGGCGAGCAGCTTGCGTTCGGCGAGCGCCGAAGCGACCCGCTTCTCCAGCGTGTCGTTGAGGTCGCGCAGCGCGGCCTCGATCTGCTTGCGCCGGGTGATGTCGACCGCGGTGCCGACGACGCGGAGGCAGCGGCCGCCATCGTCGAACACGCCGCGCCCCTTCGCCGCGATCCAGCGGACGACGCCATCCTCCTTGCCGATGGTGCGGTAGTCGACGTCGTAGAGCGCGCGCCGTCCCGGATCGGCCGCGGCGGCATAGACCGCCGAGGTCGCCTCGCGATCGTCGGGGTGCAGACCATCGTAAAAATCCTGCATCGTCACCGGCACGTCCGCCGATATGCCGAACATCGCCTTGGTCCGCGGCGGCCAGATCAGGATGTCGTTGACATGGTCGACGTCCCAGAAGCCGATCTCGGCATGGTCGACCGCCAGGCGCAGCCGTTCCTCGCTGTCGCGCAGCGCCGCCGCGCTCCGGTTGCGCTCGGTCAGGTCGAGCATCGCGCCGATCATGCGGGTGGCGCGTCCGTCGGGGTCGCGGATGATGTGGCCGCGGTCGAGCACGTGGGCGTAGCTGCCGTCGGCGCGCCGGAAGCGATATTCGTCCGACCAGCTTCCCGCGTCGCCGTCCACGGCCGCGTGGATACTCGCATCGACCCGCGCCCGATCGTCGGGATGGATGTGCGCGATCCACCAGTCGCCGCTGGGTTCGACATCATGGGGGGCGTGGCCATAGGCGGTCTGAAGCGCCTCGTTCCACGACACCGTGTCGGTGGCGAAATGCCAGTCCCAGATCGCATCGTTGGTGGCACGGACCGCGAGGCGATGCCGCTCTTCCGTCTCGCCGCGCGCGCGGTCGGCGGCGATCCGGCCGGCGATCTCGGCCTCGAGGCGCTCGGCGCGCTGGTCGCGCTCGGCGACGGCGCGGCGCA
>NZ_CAHJXD010000062.1 GCF_903644055.1 Sphingomonas bacterium
GCGGAACTGGTAGACGCAGCAGGTTTAGGTCCTGCCATCGCAAGATGTGGGGGTTCGAGTCCCTTCGCCCGCACCAGTCCGTCGCCGGCGCTCGGGCTCAAGCCTTTCCATTCCGCCGAGAAACGAGATCATGCAGACTGTCGAGACGCTGAACGAGGGCCTGAAGCGCGCCTATACTTTGACCATTCCTGCCAAGGACATCACCAGCAAGGTCGATGCCGAGGTGGCGAAGGCCGCCCCGCAGATCCGCATGCCGGGCTTCCGTCCCGGCAAGGTGCCCGCCAACCTGATCAAGAAGATGCACGGCCCCGCGATGGAGCGCGAGGCGCTCAACACAGCGGTTCAGGAAGGCGTGCAGACGCTGATGGCCGAGCAGGGCCTTCGCCCGGCGATGCAGCCCGAGGTCGCGCTCGACGAGGAATATGCCCCCGGCAAGGACGTCGAGGTCAAGGTCGCGCTCGAAGTGCTGCCGCAGGTGCCGACGCCGTCGATCGACGCGCTCAAGCTCGAACGGCTGACGGTCGAGGCGCCCGAGGATGAGGTCGAGGCGCAGCTCGCGCGCTTCGCCGCCCAGCAGAAGAGCTGGGAAGCCGCCGCCGAGGGGCATCCGGCGATCGAGGGCGATACCGTGGTCGTCGATTTCGAGGGCAAGGTCGCGGGCGTCCCCTTCGCGGGCGGCACCGGCACCGACATGGCGGTGGAGCTCGGCGCGGGACAGTTGATTCCCGGCTTCGAGGCGCAGCTCGAAGGCGCCAAGGTCGGCGAAAGCCGCACGCTCCACGTCACTTTCCCCAAGG
Organism: Sphingomonas bacterium; assembly: GCF_903644055.1. GTDB lineage: Bacteria > Pseudomonadota > Alphaproteobacteria > Sphingomonadales > Sphingomonadaceae > Sphingomonas_I. The sequence continues at coordinate 798 of NZ_CAHJXD010000062.1, forward strand.
ATTATGGCGAGAAGTCGCTGGCGGGCAAGGACGCGACCTTCGATGTCACCGTCAAGGAGGTGAAGACCGCCAGGGACGCGACGGTCGATGACGATTTCGCCAAGACGCTGGGGCTGGAGAGCCTCGAAAAGCTGCGCGCTTTGTTCAAGGGACAGGTCGAGCAGGAGCTCAACGGCCTCACGCGCACGCACATGAAGCGCAAATTGCTCGATCAACTCGCCGACGCGCACGATTTCGAGGTGCCGCCGTCGATGGTCGAGGCGGAGTTCGAGCAGATCTGGCGCCAGCTCGAGCATGAGGTGACGCACGAGGAAGATCCCGAGGCGGCGCGCGCCGAGCTGGAGGCCGACCGCGGCGATTATCGCAAGATCGCCGAGCGCCGCGTGCGCCTGGGCCTGCTGCTGTCGGAAATCGGCCAGCAGAACGGCGTCCAGATTTCCGATCAGGAGATGCAGCGGCTCGCGGCGCAGGCGGCGCAACAATATCGTCCCGAGGATCGCCAGCGCTTCATGGACTATATCCAGCAGGATCCGATCGCCGCCGCGCAGCTCCGCGCGCCGTTGTACGAGGACAAGGTCGTCGATTTCCTGTTCGACAAGGCCGAGGTTTCGGACCGCCCGGCGACGCGCGCCGAACTCGAAGCCGCGATCGAGGAGATCGAGGGCGACGGGCCCAAGCCGCACGTCCACGGTCCCGATTGCGATCATGACCATCACGATCATGCCCACGAGGCCAAGCCCGCCAAGGCGAAGAAGGCCGCCGCCGGGACGGAGGATGCGCCCGCCGGCGACGTCGTGGAGGAGGCATCCCCTGCTCCCAGGAAAAAGGCGTCGACCAAGAAGATTGCCGCCGAGGAAGCACCCGAGCTTGCCGAGGGGACGCCTGCCGCCGAAGCCAAGCCCAAGGTGAAACGCGCCGCCAAGCCCAAGGCCGAGGGCTAGGCCCGCTCCTGCACGCCACGACCGTCATGCCGGACATGTTCCGGCATCCACTCCACATCGGGCGTCTTGAGCGATAGAAATGTGGACTCCGGAACAGGTCCGGGGTGACGGAAGAAGCCTAATGACCCAATCCCCTCGCATCGCCGTCATCCTGCCCTGCTACAACGAGGAGGCGGCGGTCGCGGCGACGGTGCGCGATTTCCGCGCGGCGCTTCCGCAAGCGGCGATCTACGTCTACGACAATAACAGCACCGACCGCACCATAGAGGTCGCGCAAGCGGCGGGCGCGATCGTCCGGCACGAGCCGTTGCAGGGCAAGGGCCGCGTCGTCCGCCGCATGTTCGCCGATGTCGAGGCGGACATCTATGTGATGGCCGACGGCGACGCGACCTACGACGCCGCCGCCGCGCCCGCGATGGTCGCGCGGCTGATCGACGAGCAACTCGACATGGTGGTCGGCGCGCGCGCGAGCGAGGTGGAGGCGGCCTATCGGCGCGGGCATCGCCTCGGCAACGCGCTGTTGACCGGCATTCTCGCGCGGATCTTCGGGCGCACCTTCAGCGACATCCTTTCGGGCTATCGCATCTTCTCGCGTCGCTTCGTCAAGAGCTTCCCGATCCTATCGACGGGCTTCGAGATCGAGACCGAGATCAGCGTCCACGCGCTCGAACTGCGCATGCCCGTCGCCGAGATCGTCACGCGCTACGCGGCGCGGCGCGAGGGATCGGCGTCCAAGCTTTCGACCTATCGCGACGGCTGGCGCATCCTCAACACGATCATGACGCTGTTCCGCGTCGAGCGCCCCGTATTGTTCTTCGGCTCGATCGGCGGCTTCCTCACCGCGCTGGCGATCCTGCTCGTCGCGCCGCTGATCGTCACCTTCGTCCGGACCGGCCTCGTCCCCCGGCTGCCGACCGCGGTGCTGGCGACCGGTCTCGTCATCGTCGGCGTGCTCTGCTTCTTCACCGGCCTCATCCTCGATACGGTGGTGCGGGGCCGGCGCGAGGTTCGGCGCCTGGCGTATCTCGGGCTGCCCGCGCTGGGCGGAGACGCGCGCTCGGCTTGACGCTCGGTCGCCCGGCGCTAGACCGGTCGGGCCGGCGGGGGCGCGGCCAAGGGAGGCGGTGATTTCTTCAGGCCGGGCGCGTTCGCCGAAGGATCGATGGCTGGCGCTGGGGGCGTCGCTCGCCTGCATCCTGCTCCTGATGTGGCCGGCAATGGTCAATCGCGTCGCGATGCTCGGGCGCCTGCCCATGGAGGACCGCCGCCTGCTCGGGCTGGGGATCGCGCTGCTCGCCGGCGCCATGCTGGCCCACGCCCTCTTCGGCGGCGCGGTGTCCGAGCCGCAGAGCCGCTATCAGGCGCGGATCGTCTGGCTGATCCCGCTGATCGCCGCCGTCGCGGTGCTGGTACGCTGCCGCGCCCGTCTCATAGGGGGTGCGGCATGACCGCACCGACGCTCTCACTGATCATCCCCGTCAAGGATGAGGAGGATGCGATCGCGCCCTTCTTCGCGCGCGTCCTACCGATCCTCGATGGCATCGCCGGCGCACAGGGCACGGCATTCGCCTGGGAAATCCTGTTCATCGACGATGGCAGCGCGGATCGCACGCTCGCCGAGATCATCGCCGCCAATCAGCGCGATCCGCGCATCCGCGGCCTCTCGCTGTCGCGCAATTTCGGCAAGGAGGCGGCGCTTTCGGCGGGGATCGATCATGCGCTGGGCGATGCGGTGGTGCCGCTCGACGTCGATCTCCAGGATCCGCCCGAGGTGCTGGGCGAGATGGTCGCCAAATGGCGCGAAGGCTATGATGTCGTCTATGGCGTGCGCCGCAACCGGCTGAGCGATTCGCTGCCCAAGCGGCTCACCGCCGATCTCTATTATCGCGCGCACAACTGGCTCTCGGACGACAAGATCCCCGAACATGCCGGCGATTTCCGCCTGCTCGATCGCCGCGTCGTCGACGTCATCAAGCAGATGCCCGAGCGCAACCGTTTCATGAAGGGCCTGTTCGCCTGGGGCGGCTTTCGCCAGACCGCGGTGGACTATGATCGCGCCGAACGCGCGGTGGGATCGACCAAGTTCAACTATGTCCGGCTGTGGAAGCTGGCGGTCGACGGCATCACTTCGGCCTCGACGGTGCCGCTGCGCGTATGGAGCTATATGGGGGCGGTGATCGCCATCGTCGCCATCGCCTACGCCATCTATCTGATCGCGCGCACGATCCTCTTCGGGATCGACGTCGCGGGCTATGCCTCGATGATGGTCGCGGTGCTGTTCCTCGGCGGCGTGCAGTTGCTGTCGCTCGGCATTCTCGGCGAATATGTCGGCCGCATTCTCGTCGAGGCCAAGCATCGCCCCATCTACGTGATCCGCACCCGGATCGGCGAGACGGACGACGAGCGCCCCGCTTGACCGCCGTTTCCCGGCCGCACAATCAGCCGCATCGCTTCGAGGCGCTCGATAGCCTGCGCGGCGTCTGCGCCTGCATGATCGTGCTGCTGCATTTCAAGACTAACGGCGTCATCAGCCGATCCGCGCTGGTCGAGAACGCCTTCCTGTTCGTCGACTTTTTCTTCGTATTGAGCGGCTTCGTCATCGCCGCCAGCTATCGCGACCGCATCGCCAACGGCTTCTCCATCGCCAAATTCATGGGGCTGCGGCTGGGGCGCATCTATCCGCTGCACGCGACGATGCTGCTCGTCTTCCTGGGCTTCGAGATCTTCTTCGCGCTCGCGATGCCGCACGGCGCCGATCGCAAGCCCTTCGCCGGTGAGTTCGGCTTCGATCGCTGGATCGCCGAGGCGCTGCTGCTCCAGACCTTCACCGGCCCCGATCGCCTGCCCTGGAACGGGCCGAGCTGGAGCATCGCGGTCGAGATGTGGACCTATCTCGTGTTCGCGATCGGCTTCCGCTGGCTCGGCCGCCTGATCGTGCCGGCGGCCCTGGTGCTGGCGGCGGGATGCTGCGCCTTCCTAGCGCTGCGCGACGGCCTCTATCTCGATGTCTTTCACGACGGCGCCTTCGCGCGCTGCCTCTACGGTTTCGGGCTCGGCGTGGTCGCCTATCGCGTCCAGGAAGCGGTCGCGCGCTACGGAAAACCGTCCGTCGCGGCGGCGACGGCGATCGAGATCGTCGCGATCGCCGCGACGGTGGAGATCGTTCGGCTGAGCGGCCCGATACCGCTTTCGCTGCTGGTGCCGCCCGTCTTCTTCCTGGTCGTGCTCGTCTTCGCGCAGCAGCGCGGGATGGTCAGCCGCCTGCTGCTGCTCCGCCCGTTCCTGCTCGCGGGCACGCTCTCTTATTCGATCTACATGGTGCACGCCTTCCTCGAATATCGAATCGTCAACCTGCTCTCGCTGCTCGAGCGGCGGCTGCACAGCCGCGTGACGCTCGTCGCGCGCGACAATGGCGTCAACCATATCGGCGGCGGCGCCTTGTTCGGCGACATCATGTCGATCGCGATGCTCGCGCTGACGATCGGCGTCGCCGCGCTGACCTACCGCTTCATCGAGCGCCCTGGCCAGCGCTGGTCGCGCCGCCTGATCCTCGGCCCCGCGCCGCGCCCGGGCACCTTCGTCGCAGAGCGCGAGGTGCCGAGCTTCTGACCCCCCTCTTGAACATGACCGCGCGAAGCGCGATCTCCGCTCCCATCAGCCACAGGAAGACAGCATGATCCCCGACCACGCCGACATCACCGCGGGCCTCGTCCCCATCGTCATCGAACAATCCAACCGCGGCGAGCGCAGCTTCGACATCTATTCGCGCCTGCTGCGCGAGCGGATCGTGTTTGTGACGGGGCAGGTCGAGGATCATATGGCCTCGCTGATCACGGCGCAGCTCCTGTTCCTCGAAAGCGAAAATCCCAAGAAGGATATCTTCATGTACATCAACAGCCCGGGCGGCGTCGTAACCGCCGGGCTCGCGATCCACGACACCATGCAATATATCCGCCCCCGCGTCGGCACGGTGTGCATCGGCCAGGCCGCGTCGATGGGCAGCTTCCTGCTCGCGGCGGGCGAGCCGGGGATGCGCGTCGCGCTGACCAACAGCCGGATCATGATCCACCAGCCTTCGGGCGGCGCGCAGGGCATGGCGGCGGACATCGAGATCCAGGCGCGCGAAATCCTGCGCATGCGGCATTCGCTCAATTCGCTCTACGCCAGATATACCGGCAAGCCGATCGAGGAGATCGAGCATGCGATGGACCGCGACAAGTTCCTCGAGGCCGACGAGGCCAAAGCCTTCGGCATCATCGACGAGGTGTTCGACAAGCGCCCCGCGCCGACCGAGGACGTCGCACAGGCCGCCTGACGGGCCGCCCCACCGAAGCGGGTCTGAAATCGAATTCGAGGAAGTTGCGGATGATTATGTTCCTCCCCTGGCAGGGGAGGATCGCCTCGCTCTGCATGCCGGTCGCGGCCGACTCCAGAGGCTGTCCTGTTCAAGCTGAACGTCACCCCGGCCTTGAGCCGGGGTCCCGCTTCTTCTTCAGCGTCGGAGGCAACGGGACAGACGCTAGAAAGCGGCGGTCGGATCGGGCGGCGTGACCTTGGCGCTGCGGCCATGATTGACGAGCCGGCGCGACCAGAGCCGCGCGGGCGTTTCGATCACGCGGTAGCTGAACCAGGATAGCGCGATCACGATCAGCAGCATCGCCAGGATGTAGAGGTCGCAGGCCACGGGATCGCCCGTGAGCACGATCCGCCCCTCCATATGCGGCCGGGGCAGCGGCGAACCGCCGGACGCCGCCAGGCCGAGCAGATCGAAGCCGCGGTCGAGAATGAACTGGTGGATCATGTAGATCGAGTAGGAAAGCTCGCCGAGCAACAGCATCGGGCGGACGACGAGCAGGCGGCTGACCAGCCCGCGCTCGAGGCTGAACACCGCCACCACCAGCGCGAACGCCGGTGCGATCGCGGGCGACAGGCGGCCGCCGAAAGCGGAGACCAGCCAGACCGCCAGAATCATCGTCGCCGCCTCCAGCACCGTCGCGACGCCACGGCCGAGCCGCGCATCATGCCGCCCACCGCGAAAGGCCGTGTGGAGCTGATAGACGATCAGCCCCAGCCCGAAATTCATCATGCAATCGATCGTCGCGCCGACGCCGCTTTCCGGATCGATGCGGAGCAGTCGGGCGATGATCGCCGGCACGATCAGCAGCGCCGCCGTAGGGTAGAGCTTGCGGCGGAAGCCTAGGCCCGCGATCGTCACCGCGAAGATCAGATAGGTCCACCATTCGATCCCGATGCTCCAGCTCGGCCGGTTCCAGTTGACATAGGGCGCGAATTTCTGGAGCAGCAGAATATTGTAGGGAAGCTGGCCGAGATCGGTGTTGCCGGTGAAGGCCGCGCCCTCGCGAAACGCGGGCCAGCCGGTGATCAGCCGCAGGATCTCCCACGCGAAGATCACCGCGATCGCGAACAGGTGGAGCGGATAGATGCGCCCCAGCCGCAGCAGCATGAAGCGGCGCACGGGAAAGCCCGTCCCCAGCCGCTCGCCATAGGTCGCGCCGATCACGAAGCCGCTGAGCACGAAGAAGAAGGTCACCGCGAGGAAGCCGTGCTGGACGAAGGCGGTCCCCCACATCCGCCCGTCGCTCGGCATATGGAAGATCACCACCAGGCAGGCCGCGATGCCGCGCAAGCTATCGAGCGCAACGTAGCGCTGCCCCCCGCCGCCGCGATCGCCCTTCGCCGTCATCGTCTCGATCGCGCGCCCCGCTGCCGGATCGTGCTCCCCGCGCGAACTTTGGCTTCGGCGTGCTAGACACCGGTCTCCCGGTTTACAAGCTGTGCGCGGGGCGAAGAGGTTCGGCATCGGTGGCTGCGGGCGCTTGTTTCGCCGCGCGGGCGATCACATATCCCCGACGGCGGTAAACCGGCTGGCAAGGGGTTCCGCCACATAGTGTTTGCCGCCACGCAAGGCGGGCGGCTACCATGCCGCCCGACTCGGGCGGCCGAGGATTAGGAACGATATGACCAAGCTTAGCGGCGGAGATTCCAAGAGCACGCTTTATTGCTCGTTTTGCGGCAAGAGCCAGCATGAGGTGCGCAAGCTCATCGCGGGGCCGACCGTGTTCATCTGCGACGAATGCGTCGAGCTGTGCAACGACATCATCCGCGAAGAGACCAAGGCGACGCTGGTCAGCCGCAAGGACGGCGGCGTGCCGAGCCCGCAGGAAATCTGCAGCGTGCTCGATGATTATGTCATCGGCCAGAAGCGCGCCAAGCGCGTGCTCTCGGTGGCGGTCCACAATCATTACAAGCGGCTCGCGCACGGCGCCAAGGGCGCCGAGGTCGAGCTCGCCAAGTCGAACATCCTGCTCGTCGGCCCCACCGGCTGCGGCAAGACCCTGCTCGCGCAGACGCTCGCCAAGACGTTCGACGTGCCCTTCACGATGGCCGATGCGACGACGCTGACCGAGGCGGGCTATGTCGGCGAGGATGTCGAGAACATCATCCTCAAGCTGCTCCAGGCGTCGGATTACAATGTCGAGCGCGCGCAGCGCGGCATCGTCTATATCGACGAGATCGACAAGATCAGCCGCAAGGCGGACAATCCCTCGATCACCCGCGACGTTTCGGGCGAGGGCGTCCAGCAGGCTCTGCTCAAGCTGATGGAGGGCACCACCGCATCGGTGCCGCCGCAGGGCGGGCGCAAGCACCCGCAGCAGGAATTCCTCCAGGTCGATACGACCAACATTCTGTTCATCTGCGGCGGCGCGTTCGCGGGGCTGGAAAAGATCATCGGCGATCGGTTGCAGGGCAAGTCGATCGGCTTCGGCGCGTTCGTCGCCGCGCCCGACGAGCGCCGCACCGGCGAGGTGCTGCGCCAGTGCGAGCCTGAGGATCTGCTCAAGTTCGGGCTGATCCCCGAATTCGTCGGCCGCCTGCCCGTGATCGCGACGCTCGAAGATCTCGACGAGCCGGCGCTGGTCAAGATCCTCGGCGAGCCGAAGAACGCGCTGGTCAAGCAATATCAGAAATTGTTCGAGATGGAGGGCGTCAGCCTCAGCTTCACCGACGAGGCCTTGTCCGCGGTCGCCAAGAAAGCGATCCAGCGCAAGACCGGCGCGCGCGGCCTGCGCTCGATCCTCGAAGGCATGCTGCTCGATACGATGTTCGATCTGCCCTCGATGGATGGCGTCGACGAGATCGTGATCGACAAGGATGTCGTCGACGGCCGCAAGGAACCGGTGCGCGTCTTCGCCAAGAAGCAGGCCGAGCACACCGGCGACGCAGCTTAGAAGCTGCCCTGTTCAAGCTGAAACGTCACCCCGGCCTTGAGCCGGGGTCCCGCTTCTTCCTCGGCGTTGGCAAACAGCGGGGCCCCGGCTCAAAGCCGGAGTGACGACAGGTCAACGTCAACAGCACAGAGTCTGGGCTTAGTCGTCGCTACCCTTGAGGAAGGCCGGGGCGAACGCCGGCGCGGGGCCGTCATCGTTGCCGCCGTCGCCGCGCTCGCGACGCGGACCGCGATCGCCGCCTTCACGGCGCGGACCACGGTCGCCACCGCCGCCTTCGCGACGGCGATCGCCATCGCGACGCGGGCCACGATCGCCGC
>NZ_CAHJXD010000063.1 GCF_903644055.1 Sphingomonas bacterium
CGACGCAGCGGAGCAACCGCGCGACCGCCGGCCCCGCCGCGCTGATCCCCGCCGCGACGACGAACGCTGCGGGCGGCTCCTGCGCCCAGTGCCGCGCCGCGCGATCGATCAGCAGGTTTCGCCGCGTCGCGAGATCGATCATCCCCAGCCGCGCAAGCTCCTCAGGCCAGCGCGCGAGGATCACCTCCAGCATTGCGAGCGAGGCCTGCCAGTGCACCGCCAGTTCCTCCGGCACGGCTTCGGTCAACCGCGATGCCGGCACTTCCGCGACGATCAACTGGTCGAGCGTGCGCGCGAGATCGGCGGCGAGCCGCATCGCCTCCCCCGCATCGATCGGCGCGCCGGCGGCCGCGCGGACATCCTCGATCAGCCGCGCGAGGATCAACTGGCGCCGCAGCGGATCGATCGCAGGCGGCGGCGCCCGATCGTCGGCCGGATCGAATAGCGATCCCAGGCGATCGTCGAGCGCGGGATCGCCGATCGAGGCCAGACGGGGCAGAAGCAGTCCGCCTCCCGAATGGCGGACGAAGCCGTCCCGCACCGCGCGCACCGCGCGTTCGTTGGGCAGCAGGATCAGCCCCCGCGCCAGCGCCATGGGATCGCCGCCATGACGGATCAGCAGCCCTTGCGCGAGGGCATCCGCGAAACCACGGTGCGGCGGGATCGAAAAGACGGACGGCGTGTGAGCACTCATGTCGGCCCGACATAGAAGGCTCCCGTGCCGGCGGAAACCATCCAGGCAATGGGCGTGCGATATCGGATCGACGGCGTAAACAATGATTGCATTTCAAACTTGGCGCTTGGCACGGAGCCCTAAGCAATGCTTGGGGAAGGGGAACGGCCAGCCGAATGCAATCTCGGGAATTAGCGGTCGCAATCATCCCCCTGAAAGCTGGTCATGCGTTATTACCGCTTATACTTCATCGATTCGCTCGGTCACATCGAAGACGTGCGCGAATGCATGCTTGCCGATGATGCCGCCGCGATCGCCGAAGCCCGGCGGCTGAACCATGCCTCCGTCATCGAAATCTGGTGTCAGGGCAGCAAGATCGTCGATGTCGAACCCGGCAAGCTGCGCCGCCGGTTTTCCTGACGATCGGTCAGTCGCAGCGGCGCAGCCCCGCCGCATAGCCTTGGGCACGCCCCGCATAGGATTTCGCCGACGCGCGGATCGCCGCCACCTCCGCATCCTCCAGCGCGCGCACCACCTTGGCGGGCGCGCCCATGATCATGCTGCGCGGGGGAAAGGTCTTGCGCTCTGTCACCAACGCGCCCGCCGCCACGATACATTCCGCGCCGATCACCGCCTCGTTGAGGATGGTGGCGCCCATGCCGATCAGCGTATCGTCGCCGATCGTGCATCCGTGAAGGATCGCGTGGTGGCCGATCGTCACGCCGCTGCCGATGGTCAAGGGCGCATGCGGATCGGAATGCAGCATCGCGCCTTCCTGCACATTGGTGCCCGGCCCCACCAGGATCGGCGTATTGTCCGCGCGGATCACCGCGCCGAACCAGACGGAGGCGTCTTCGCCCAGCCGCACGTCGCCGATCAATTCGGCCGACGGGGCGATCCAGGCGCTGCCGTCTTCGGCGAGCGTCGGGCTTTGCCCGTCGAGCGCGTAGAGCGGCATCAGCCCTCCGCCCGGCAACAGACGCCCTGATCGACCCGGCGCGCCGGCGGCTCGGCTATCCGCAGACCGGCCTCGTGGATCATCGTCATCATGCTTCCGTAGCCCCGCGGAAGCCGAATATCGAGGGTGAGGCCCTCCGGTATCGGCACGGCTCGCGTCACCCCTCGACTCGGCCGCCCCGATGCGCCACCAACCGCGCGATGACGGGCGCGCGCATCCTGCTGATCGTCGGCGGCGGCATCGCTGCCTATAAGGCATGCGAATTGGTGCGCGGGCTGCGCAAGGCGGGCAAATCGGTGCGCTGCGTGCTCACCTCCGGCGGCGCGCATTTCGTGACGCCGATGACGCTCGCGGCGCTGAGCGAACAGCCCGTCCACACCTCGCTCTGGGATCTCAAGGACGAGGCCGAGATGGGGCATATCCAGCTCAGCCGCGAGGCCGATCTGGTCGTCGTCTGCCCCGCCACCGCCGATCTGCTCGCCCGGATGGCGACGGGTATCGCCGACGATCTCGCGACGACGCTGCTGCTCGCGACCGACAAGCCCGTGCTCGCCGCGCCCGCGATGAACGTGCGCATGTGGGAGCATGCGGCGACGCGACGCAACGTCGAGCGCCTGCGTGACGATGGCGTGACGGTGATCGAGCCCGACGAGGGGCCGATGGCGTGCGGCGAATATGGCGCGGGGCGGCTGCCCGAGGTCGACGCGATTCTCGCGGCGATCGATGCGGCGCTCGCTTCGCCTCAGAAAATTCCTCTTTCGGGCAAGCACGCGATCGTTACCGCCGGGCCGACGCACGAGCCGATCGATCCGGTGCGCTATCTCGCCAATCGCTCGTCGGGCAAGCAGGGGTTCGCGATCGCGGCGGCCCTGGCGAAGCTGGGGGCGGAGGTGACGCTGGTCGCCGGTCCCGTCGCACTCGCGACGCCGCCGGGGGTTGCGCGCATCGATGTCGAAACCGCGCGCGAGATGGCCGCCGCCGTCGCCGCCGCGCTCCCCGCGGAGATCGCCGTGCTCACCGCCGCCGTCGCCGATTGGCGGGTCGACGCCGCGTCGCAGAAGATCAAGAAGGGCAGCGCCGATGCGCCCGCGCTCGCCCTCGTCGAAAATCCCGATATCCTCGCTTCCCTCGCCACCGGCCCGCATCGCCCCGCGCTGCTCATCGGTTTCGCCGCCGAGACCGAGAATGTCATCGACCACGCCGTCGCCAAGCGCGCGCGCAAGCGGTGCGACTGGATCGTCGCCAACGATGTTTCGGGCGACGTGATGGGCAGCGACCGCAACACCGTTCACCTGATCACCGCCGAGGGCATCGAGGATTGGCCCTCGGGTTCCAAGCAGGAGATCGCCGCCCGGCTCGCCGAGAGGATCGCCGATGCCCTCGCCTGAAATCGCCATCCGCCTCGTCCGCCTCGCGCACGGCGCCGGCCTCCCCCTCCCCGCCTACGCCACCGCGCATGCCGCCGGAATGGACGTCGTCGCCGCCGAGAATGTGACGCTCGTCCCCGGCGCGCGCCACGCGGTCGCCACCGGCTTCGGCATCGCGATTCCGGAAGGCTATGAGGTGCAGGTCCGTCCGCGCTCCGGCCTTGCGCTCAAATACGGCATCACCTGCCTCAACACCCCCGGCACGATCGACGCCGATTATCGCGGCGAGGTGAAGGTGATCCTCGCCAACCTCGGCGATACGCCGTTCGAGGTAAAGCGCGGCGAGCGCATCGCCCAGCTCGTCCCCGCCCAGGTCCAGCGCGCCCGCTTCGAGGAGGTCGACGCCCTTGATGAAACCGCACGCGGCCAAGGCGGGTTCGGCTCGACCGGGCGGTGATGCGTCAAGCGCGCGCGCATGATAAGCGACCAGCATGAACAAGCCGATTCACCCGGTGATTTCCTCTGACGGCGGCAACATCGCCTATGACGGCGACCTATACGGCTGGGCCATCGAACAGGCTGGCTTCCTGCGCGCAGGAAAGGTCGAGCTGGTCGACTGGGCCAATCTCGCGGAGGAGCTGGAGGGTATGGCAAGGAGCGAGTACCGATCGCTGGAGTCGGCGCTTCGCATACTTTTGCTGCACCTCCTGAAATGGGAAGCGCAACCGGGTCTCAGGTCGAAATCCTGGTTGTACAGCATTCAGGAACATGGTGACCGTTACCAGCGCTTGCTTGCCGAAAATCCCAGCTTGAAACAGCATGTCGAGGCGATTCGCGCAGACGCGCATCGGTCGGCGAGACGACTTGCGGCGTCCGAGACGGGCTTGGACATCGATCTCTTCCCGGTCGAACCGCTCGGCTGGAACAGTATCGCAAACCCGCCCGCTCGCGAGGAAGACCTTCCCGCCCGGTGAACCTCACCGACGCACAACTCGATCGATATGCCCGCCACATCATCCTCAAGGAGATCGGTGGCGAGGGGCAGAAGCGGCTGCTCGGGGCCAATGTCGCTCTGATCGGCGCGGGGGGGATCGGTTCGCCGGCGATCCAGTATCTCGCGGCGGCGGGCATCGGCCGGCTGACGGTGATCGACGACGATGCCGTCTCCCTCTCCAATCTCCAGCGGCAGACATTGTTCAGCACGCGCGACATCGGCGCGCGCAAGGTGGCGATGGTCGCCAACATGGTGCAGCGGCTCAACCCCGACGTGCGCGTCAACCCGCAGGCCACGCGTTTAAGTGCGGAGAATGCCGAGGCTTTGCTCGCGGGCGTCGACGTGCTGATCGATGGATCGGACAATTTCGCGACGCGTCTCGCCGCCGCCGATGCGGCGCTGGCGCTGCGCATACCCCTCGTCTCGGCGGCGGTCGGGCAGTTCGAGGGGCAGCTCGCCGTGTATCGCGGCTGGGAGGCGGACAAGCCCTGCTACCGCTGCCTCGTCGGCGCGGCCCCGGATCGGCCCGATGCGAGCTGCGCCGATCAGGGCGTGCTCGGTGCGCTGACCGGGGTGATGGGCAGCCTCGCGGCGATCGAGGCGGTGCGCGCGCTGGTGCCGTTCGGGGAAGATCCGGCGGGCAGGCTGCTGCTCGTCGATGCGCTCGCGTTCCGCTTCCGCA
>NZ_CAHJXD010000064.1 GCF_903644055.1 Sphingomonas bacterium
CGGACGGTCGGCGCCTCGCCGACGGGCGCGCCCGCGAGGCCCGGCGCGGCCTCGGGCGCAAGATAGACGAGCGTCACCGCGCTCGCGTCGGTGAGCAAAGCGCGCGCGACGCGCTGAACGTCGGCGGGCGTCACCGCCTGCAACGCGGCGAGCCTCTTGTCCGAGGCGGAGGGATCGCCGTCGACGATCACCCCCGAGGCGACGAGCGCGGCGCGGCCCTCGGCGGTTTCGCGCTGCTTGAGTGCTGCTGTGACGACGAGGTTGCGGACGCGCGCCATCTCCTCGGTGCTCGGCGGCTGATCGCGCAGCGCCGCGATCTCGCGGCGCAAGGCCGCCTCGCCTTCCTGCGGCGCATGGCCGCTCGCCAGGATCGCGAAGGCGCCGAGCGTGCCGCGCGATTTCTTGAAATCGGCGAGCACATCGGTCTCGCTGGCGATGCGATCGCGATAGACGAGATGTTCGTGCAGCCGCGAACTATCGCCGCCCGAAAGGATGCCGTCGATCATCGTGATCGCGGCATGATCGGGATCGGCGGTCGGCGGGATCAGCCAGCTCATCACCACCGCGGGCAGGGGCGTGTTGGCGACGCGCGCGACATAGCGCGCGGGCATCGAGCGCGGCGGCTCGCTGGCGGTGACGCGCGGGATCGGCCAGGCCGGCCTGGCGATCGGCGCGAAATAGGCGTCGAGCCAGCGATCGAGCTGCCTGGGATCGAAATTGCCCGAGACGACCATCACGGCATTGTCGGGCCGATAATATTGCGCGTGGAAGGCACGGACGTCGGCGAGCGACGCCGAATCGAGCTCGGCGATGCTGCCGATCGTGCCGCGCGCATAGGGATGGACGCGATAATTGGCGGCGGGGAAATCGCGCATGAAGAGCTGGCCGTAGGGCCGCGCGAAATCGCCGCGCAGCTCTTCCTTCACGACCTCGCGCTCCGACGCGAAATCGGCCTGATCGACGACCAGATAGCCCATCCGCTGCGCCTCGGCCCAGATCAGCCGTTCGAGATGATTCGCCGGCACGGTCTCGTGAAACTCGGTATAATCGTCGTCGGTCGAGGCGTTGTTCGATCCGCCGACATCCTCGGTCAGCCGGTCCATCGTCTCGGCGGGCATGTCGCGCGTCGCCTTGAACATGAGATGCTCGAACAGATGCGCGAAGCCCGAGCGGCCCCTGGGATCGTCCTTCGATCCGACATCGTACCAGACCTGGATCGAGACGGTGGTGCCGCTCCGGTCGGGCATCTGGTAGACGCGCAGGCCGTTGGGCAGCGTCCGCATCGTGAAGGCGAGCGGCGGAACGCCCACCGGGGCGGCAGGCGCGCAACCGCTCCAGCAAAGCAGGAAAAGGGCGGACAGAATGAGACGCATATCACCGGCCCTTAGCAGGAAGTGTAGAACAAATCAAGTACGAAATTCGCCGCGCAGCGTGACGCCAGACCGGCGTTCAGATCAGCCCCGCCAGCGGGCTCGAAGGATCGGCGTAGCGGCGACGCTGCATCCGGCCGGCGCGATAGGCGAGGCGCCCGGCCTCGACCGCGGCCTTCATCGCCGCCGCCATCAGGATCGGCTGCTTGGCCTCGGCGATCGCGGTGTTCATCAGCACGCCGTCGCAGCCGAGCTCCATCGCGGCGGCCGCTTCGGACGCGGTGCCGACGCCGGCATCGACGAGCACGGGCACCTTGGCATTCTCGACGATCAGGCGGATCGTCACCGGATTCTGGATGCCGAGCCCCGAGCCGATCAGCGAGCCCAGCGGCATGATCGCCACCGCGCCGACATCTTCCAGCCGCTTCGCCGCGATCGGATCGTCGGCGCAATAGACCATCGGCAGGAAGCCTTCCTTCGCCAGCACCTCGGTGGCGCGCAGCGTCTCGACCATGTCGGGATAGAGCGTCCGCGCCTCGCCCAGCACCTCGAGCTTGACGAGATCCCAGCCCCCCGCCTCGCGCGCCAGCCGGAGCGTGCGGATCGCCTCGTCGGCGGTGAAGCAGCCGGCGGTGTTGGGGAGGTAGGTGAAGCGCCTGGGATCGATGAAATCGGTCAGCATCGGCGCGTTGCGATCGGTGACGTTGACGCGGCGCACCGCGACCGTGACCATCTCCGCGCCCGACGCTTCCAGCGCGGCGGCGTTCTGCGCATAATCCTTATATTTGCCCGTGCCGACGATCAGCCGCGAGCGGAAGCTGCGGCCGGCGACGGTCCAGCGATCCTCGTCGGTCGCCACGGGCGGGGCGGGGTGATCGCCACCGCCAACAAAATGGACGATCTCGAGATCGTCGCCATCCTCGAGCGCTACTTGCGCGATCGTCGAGCGCGGCACCACTTCGAGATTGCGCTCCACCGCGACCTTCTCGGGAACGAGGCCGAGTTCGCTCGCGAGATCGGCGATCGTCATGCCGCCGCGCACGCGCCTGTGCGCGCCATTGACCGTGATGCTGATCGTGCCATCGTCGTGGGTGAGAGTCGCCATGGCGGCACATGTAGGCGTTGGCGTCGCGCGTTGGAACCGCTTGTTGCGCCCATGCTGGACGTAGGCGCCAAGCTCTGACATTGGCCGCCGTTCATTGGGGAACATCCAGACGATGACAGAAGCCACCAACGGCTCCATGCATATCGATCCGGCGCTGGTCCGCCAGCTCGCCGAACTGCTCGACGAGACCCACCTCACCGAGATCGAGGTGCAGGACAGATCGGAAGAGCGTCGTGTAGGGA
>NZ_CAHJXD010000065.1 GCF_903644055.1 Sphingomonas bacterium
GCGAGCGCGCCGAGCCCGGCGGGGAGGATCGCCTCCAGCCGCTGGCGCAGCGCCGCCGCCAGCCCCGCCGAGGCGCCGCCGGTGCCGATCGCGACGAGCACGGGATCGCGATCGATAATCGCGGGCAGCGTGAAGTCGCAAAGCTCCGGGCGATCGGCGACGTTGATGAGCAGCCCGCGCGCGCGGAGCCGCGCCGCCGCCGCATCGGCCGCGGCACCCTCCAGCGCGATGAAGCCGATCCGCGCCTCGCCCCCTTCCTCGACAAGGATCGCGCCCGCGCGCAGCAGCAGGCGGCGCTTGGCCTCGACCGCCTCGCCTTCGCCGATCAGGATCACCGGCGCTCCGCTCAGGCGCAGGAAGATGGGGAGGCTGTGCATCGCATCGCGCTTGTTACGCGGCGAGGCGCCATTGCCAAGGAGGTCAGATCGTTCCCAGCCATTCGCGCAGGTGCGGCCCCATGTCGGGGCGCTCCAGCGCGAGCGCGATATTGGCCTGGAGGAAGCCGAGCTTGTCGCCGCAATCGTAGCGCACGCCCGCGAAGGTCTGCGCGTGGAAGGGCTGGCGGCCGATCAGCTTGGCCATCGCGTCGGTCAACTGGATCTCGCCGCCCGCGCCGCGCTCGCCCGCGTCGAGGATCCGCATTACCTCGGGCTGGAGGATGTAGCGCCCGACCGCCGCGAGCCGCGACGGCGCGGTGCCCGCGCGCGGCTTTTCGACGACCGCCTTGACCTCGGTCACCGCGCCCTCGACGCGGCCGGGATCGACGATGCCGTAGCGCTGCGTGTGCGCCTCGGGCACCTCCAGCACCGCGATGACGTTGCCGCCCTTGGCGTCATAGGTCTCGCGCATCTGCCGGAGGCAGGGCGAGGCGGGGTTCCACAAAAGTTCGTCGGCGAGCAGCACCGCAAACGGCTCGTCGCCGACCAGATGCCGCGCGCACCACACCGCATGGCCGAGCCCCGCCATCTCCTGCTGGCGGACGAACGCCGCCTGGCCGGGCGCCAGCCGCGTGCCCGACAGCGCCTCGAGCAGATCGAACTTTTCCTTGGACAGGAGATCGCTCTCCACCTCGAACGCGCGATCGAAATAATCCTCGATCGCATGCTTGGATCGGCCGGTGACGAAGATCATCTGCTCGATCCCCGCCGCCAGCGCCTCGTCCACCGCATATTGGATCAGCGGGCGATCGACGACGGGCAGCAATTCCTTGGGCACCGATTTGGTCGCGGGCAGGAATCGCGTGCCGAAACCGGCGACGGGGAAGACGGCCTTTCTGACGGGCTTCATTGTGGGGCGCTCTCTTCGATCCAAGGCGGCAGGCTGTCGGCGGCGATCAAAGCCTCGATCGGCTGGCGGTTCCGCACCGTCGCCCATTTGTCCCCGGAAACGATGATCTCGGGGGTCAGCCCGCGCGAATTATAGGTGCTCGCCATCGTCGCGCCATAGGCGCCCGCGGTCATGAAGGCGACGAGATCGCCCTCCTCCACCCGGTCCATCGGCCGATCGCGCGCGAAAGTGTCGCCCGTCTCGCAGACCGGGCCGACGATCGTCGCGGTGAAGCCGTCGCCGCGTGGGATCACCGCGCGGATATTGTGCCACGCCTCGTAGAGGCTGGGGCGGAGCAGGTCGTTCATCGCGGCATCGACGATCACGAAAGGCTGGGTGACGCCCTGCTTGACGCGGATCACGCGCGCCAGCAGCACCCCGGCGTTGCCGACGATGACGCGCCCCGGCTCGAAGATCAGCCGCGCGTTCCAGCCCGCCGTCACCTCGCGCACCATCGCGCCATAAGCGGCGGGGTCGGGAGGAAGAGGCAGCGACGGATCATAGGGCACGCCGAGCCCGCCGCCGAGATCGGCATGCGTGATATTGTGGCCGGCGGCGCGCAATTCCGCGATCAGCGCGCCGATCCGTTCGAACGCGGCGCGGCTGGGAGCGAGATCGGTGAGCTGGCTGCCGATATGCACCGCGACGCCCTGGATCGCGAGGCCCGGCAGCGTCGCGGCGGCGGCGTAGGCGCGCGGCGCGCGGTCGATCGGCACGCCGAACTTGTTCTCGGCCTTGCCCGTCGAGATCTTGGCGTGGGTGCCGGCATCGACATCGGGATTGACGCGGAAGGCGATGCGCGCGGTCAGCCCTAGCGCCTGCGCGACCGCCGAGAGCGTCTCCGCCTCGGGCTCGGATTCGACGTTGAACTGGCCGATGCCGGCGCGCAGCCCCTGCGCCATCTCGTCGCCGGTCTTGCCGACGCCCGAGAAGACGATCCGCGCGGGGTCCATCCCCGCCGCCAGCGCGCGCGAGAGCTCGCCGCCCGAGACGACGTCGGCGCCGAGGCCCATGCGCGCCAGCGTCGCCAGCACCGCCTTGTTGGGATTGGCCTTGACCGCGAAGGCGATCCACGGATCGGGGATGGCGCCCAGCCCCTCGCGAAAGACGCGGACGTGGCGCTCCAGCGTGGCGGTCGAATAGACATAGGTCGGCGTGCCCGCTTCCTCGGCGATCCGGGTCAGCGGCACGTCCTCGGCGTGGAGCACGCCTTGCCTGAGTTCGAAATGATCCATCGGGCCTAGTGCGGCGGCAGATCGAAGCGATCGTCGGGGCGGATCGCGCTCTTGCTGAGCAGTTCGTCACTGCGGCCGGGGCGATATTGCGTCGGCACGGCGAGCAGCGCGGCGGCGTCGGGCCGGACGGGTGCCGTGGCGGGCTTGAGCGGCAGCGGCCTGCCGGCGGCGGGTTGCAGCGACTGGACCTTGCCGCAAGCGGCCAAGAGAATCAGCCCGGCCATCCCCATCCCCGTTCGTGTCGAGCGAAGTCGAGACACGTTCCTACCGGACACCTGGAGCACATCCCTCGACTTCGCTCGGGACGAACGGAGAGAGGGGGTCATCGTTCGGCCTCCAGTGCGGCCTTGGCTTCCGCGACCCGCGCGCGCACCTGATCGGGCGCCGTCCCGCCGAAGCTCTTGCGCGCCGCCACCGAGGCATCGACGGTCAGCGCCCCATAGACGCGCTCGTCGATCCGCGCATCGATCGCCTTGAGCGCCTCCAGCGGCAGCGCCGACAGCGCCACGCAGCGCTCCTCCGCGAGCTTGACGACGCGCCCGGTGATATGATGCGCCTCGCGGAACGGTACGTCCGCTTGCCGCACCAGCCAGTCGGCAAGGTCGGTCGCGGTGGAGAAGCCCGCCTCGGCGGCGGCGCGCAGGCGATCGGCGCGGAAGGTCGCGGTCGCCACCATCCCCGTCATCGCCGCGATCGAGAGCGCGAGCAGGTCGTGCGCCTCGAACACCGGCGGCTTGTCGTCCTGCATATCCTTCGAATAAGCGAGCGGCAGGCCCTTCATCGTCATGGTGAGCGCGACCATGCAGCCCGCGATCCGCCCCGAATGGCCGCGCACCAGCTCGGCGGCGTCGGGGTTGCGCTTCTGCGGCATGATCGAGCTGCCGGTGGAATAAGCGTCGGGCAGCGCCACGAAACCGTAGGGCTGGCTCGCCCAGACGATGAACTCCTCGGCGAGGCGGCTCAGGTGCAGCGCGCATTGCGCCGCCGCCATCAGATAATCGAGCGCGAAATCGCGATCGGATACGCTGTCGAGCGAGTTGCGCGTCGGGCCGTCGAAGCCGAGCGACCGCGCGGTCGCCTCCCGGTCGATCGGGAAGCCCGTGCCCGCCAGCGCGGCCGCGCCCAGCGGACAGAGGTTCGCCCGCGCGCGCGCATCGGCGAAGCGCGAACGATCGCGCGCGAGCATCTCGTGATAGGCCATCAGATGGTGGCCGAGCGTCACCGGCTGCGCGACCTGGAGGTGCGTGAAGCCCGGCATCACGCTCTCCGCATGCTCGTCGGCGCGCGCGACCAGCGCCTGTTGCAGCGCCTTCAGCCCGGCATCGACCGCGCCGATCGCGTCGCGCACCCACAGCTTGAAATCGGTCGCGACCTGATCGTTGCGGCTGCGCGCGGTGTGGAGGCGGCCCGCGGCGGGGCCGATCAGCTCGGCGAGCCGCGATTCGACCGTCATGTGGATGTCCTCGCGGTCGAGATCGACGGGGACACCGTCCCGCTTATACTCCTCCGCGATCGTCGCGAGGCCTCCGTCGATCGCCGCCGCATCCTCGGCCGAGACGATTCCGGCCGCGCCCAGCATCGCGGCGTGCGCGCGGCTGCCGGCGATGTCCTGCCTCCACAGGCGCTGGTCGAACGGAATCGAGGCGTTGATTTCGCGCATGATCGCGCTAGGCCCGCCCGCGAACCGTCCCCCCCACATTTCGTTGGAGCCCGACATGCGGCGTCTCTATCCCGCTTTCGCCTTGTTGATCGCCGGTTTCGGCGCGGGCTGCCATAAGCAAGCGCCCCCCGCCCCGCAACCCGATGCGCAGGCCGTGGCCCCCACGCCCCCCGCCGCGCCCGCGCTTGCGGTCGACAGGGCGAACAAGGGCAAGGCGATGCCCGACGTGGCGATCACCGACATCATGACGGGCAAGACGGTGAAGCTCGCCGATTTCAAGGGCAAGCCGGTGCTGGTCAACCTCTGGGCGACATGGTGCGTCCCCTGCGTCCGCGAACTGCCGACGCTCGACACGCTGGCCAAGGATCGCACCGTGCAGGTCATCGCGATCAGCGAGGATATGGAAGGCGCCAAGGTCGTCCAGCCCTTCCTCGCGGGCAAGGGGATCGAGCTGCACCCCTATCACGACAACGACAACACCTTGATGCTCGCCTATAAAGAGGCGTCGCTACCCGTCTCGATCCTCTACGACGCCGAGGGCCGGGAAGCGTGGCGGATCGCCGGCGACATGGATTGGGGCGGCGCCAGGGCCAAGGCGCTGCTGGCCGAGGCGGGGATTTAGCTTCTTAAGCCCGCGCTCGCGAAGGCGGGAGAGGGCTTTCCGCTTCGAAACTGCCCAGCCCCCTGTCCGTCCCGCACAGGCGGTCCCACAGGCGGAAGTAGAGGCCGTAGTTGCAGCGATAGTCGCGGTGGTGGCGCTGGTGGTGCGTGGCGGTGATCAGCCAGCGGCCGGCGGCCCCGTGGACCATCGCGCGCGGAAACATCTCCCAGCCCATGTGATTGGTCACCCCCATAATCGTCATGATCGCCAGCACCACGCCCAGCGCGGCGATGTGGATCGGCACGAGGAACAGCAGCGCCGGGATGACGACCGCGCCGGTCAGCGCCTCGGAGGGGTGGAAGCTCATCGCCGCCCAGGCGGTCGGCGGGCGGCTGGCGTGGTGGACCGCGTGCATCGCCGCGAACAGGCGGCGGCCGTGCATCGCGCGGTGCGTCCAGTAGAACCAGGCGTCGTGCGCGAGCAGGTAGACGAGGATGGAGACGGGCGGCCACCACCAGGGGTAGGCCTGAGCGTCGGCATAGATCCGCGTCCAGCCGCGCGCCTGCCAGCCCCAGGCGACGATCCCCGCCGGCACGCCATAGACCGCCGCCGAAGCGAGGCTCCAGCCGATCTCGCGGGCGATCTGGCCGCCCCGGCCCGCGTAGAGGCCCGGGCTGCGCACTCGCGTGGCGAGCGCGAAGCCGCCGCTGGCCACCAGATAGCGCGCCGCGACGATCGCGCTCATCGCCAGCGCGGAGAGCAGGAGGGCGATCGCGGGGGACATGGCGGAGGCTATAGGCGCGGGCGAGCTGCGTGGGTAGAAGGGCCGGGATGTCTTTCGTTTCTCGTCACCCCGGACTTGATCCGGGGTCCCGCTTCTTGCCGCGCCGCTCCTCCGAAGAAGCGGGATGCCGGATCAGGTCCGGCATGACGGTTCGTACAGGATGAGGCCCGACGTCCTGATCGTCGGCGGGGGGCTCGCCGCCGGGCTTACCGCGCTGGCGATCGTCCAGCGGCGGCCGGGCACCTCGGTCATGATCGTCGAGCGCGAGGAGGCGCTCGGCGGCAACCATATCTGGTCCTTCTTCCAGAGCGACATCGCGGCGGGCGACTGGTCGCTGGTCGCACCCCTGGTCTGCCACCGCTGGGAGGGCAGCGAGATCGCCTTTCCCGGCAGCGCGCGCGCGCTGCCCGGCGCCTATTGCTCGATCGAATCGGAACGGTTCGATGCGGTGCTGCGGACGATGCTGCCCGCCGAATCGATCGTTACCGGGCGCCGGGCGACCGCGCTGGATCGCGGCGGCGCGATGCTCGACGACGGCCGCCGGATCGATGCCGAGGCGGTGATCGAGGCGCGCGGGCTGCGCGATCCCTCGGCGCTGGCGTGCGGCTGGCAGAAGTTCGCCGGGCGCCTGCTGCGGCTGGCGCGCCCGCACGGGCTCGATCGGCCGACGATCATGGACGCCACGGTCGATCAGCGCGAGGGCTATCGCTTCGTCTATCTGCTGCCCTTCTCGCCGACGGCGATCTTCGTCGAGGATACATATTATTCGACCTCGCCCGATTTCGACGAGGCGGTGCTGGAGGCGCGCGTGCTCGATTATGCGCGCGTGCGCGGCTGGCAGGTCGAGGGGATCGAGCGGCGCGAGGCGGCGGCGCTGCCGATCGCCACCGGCGGCAATTTCGAGCTGCTGTGGCGCACCGGCGCGCAGGGGATCGGCAAGATCGGCATGGCGGCGGCGCTGTTCCACCCGCTCACCGGCTTCTCGCTGCCCGATGCGGTGCGCACCGCCAGCCTGATCGCCGGGCTGCCGAGCCTCCATGCCGCCCCGCTCCACGACGCTCTCAAGAAGCATGCCGAGGCGCGCTGGGACGAGCGTCGCTTCTACCGGCTGCTCGCCAAGCTGATGTTCGAGGCGGCGGCGCCCCCCGAACGCTGGCGGACGCTCGCGCATTTCTACAGGCTCGATCCCGCGCTGATCGCGCGATTTTATGCCGCGCAATCGACACGGGCCGATAAGGCGCGCATCCTGTGCGGGAAACCCCCGGTGCCGATCGGCAAGGCCGCGCGGGTAATCCTCGGGAGATGAATGTGACAGCCAAGCGCGTGGCGGTGATCGGCGCCGGCTTCGGCGGGCTCGCGCTCGCGATCCGGCTGCAATCGGCGGGGATCGCGACGACCCTGGTCGAATCGCGCGACAAGCCCGGCGGGCGCGCTTATTATTGGGAGAAGGACGGCTTCACCTTCGATGCCGGGCCGACGGTGATCACCGATCCCGCCTGCCTCGAGGAATTGTGGGGGCTTTCGGGCCAGCAGATCGCGCGCGACGTGACGCTGCTGCCGGTCAGCCCCTTCTACCGGCTCAACTGGCCCGACGGCGTCAGCTTCGATTATTCGAATGACGAGCCGCAGCTCCGCGCCGAGATCGCCAAGCTCAATCCCGAAGATGTCGCGGGCTATGCGCGCTTCCTCGATTATGCGGCGGGGGTCTATGAGGAGGGCTACGTCAAGCTCGGCGCCAAGGCCTTCCTCGATTTCGCGAGCATGATCCGCGCGGCGCCGGCGCTCGCCAAATATCAGGCGTGGCGCTCGGTCTATTCGATCGTTTCCTCTTATGTGAAGGACGAGCATCTCCGCCAGGCCTTGTCGTTCCACACGTTGCTGGTCGGCGGCAATCCGATGGCGACTAGCGCGATCTACGCGCTGATCCACAAGCTGGAGAAATCGGGCGGCGTCTGGTTCGCCAAGGGCGGGACGAGCCGGCTGGTGGCGGGGATGCTCGCCTTGTTCGAGCGGCTCGGCGGCACGGTGCGGATGGGCGACGCGGTCGTCGAGATCGAGACTTTGGGCGATCGCGCCACCGGCGTGCGGACGCAAAGCGGCTGGCACGAACATTTCGACGCCGTCGCCTCCAACGCCGACGTGATGCACAGCTATCGCGATCTGCTCCGGCAATCGGGGCGCGGGCGGCGCGTCGCCAAGGCGCTGGAGCGCAAGCGCTTCTCGCCGTCGCTGTTTCTCGTCCACTTCGGGATCAAGGGGACGTGGCCGGGCATCCCCCACCATATGATCCTGTTCGGGCCGCGCTACGGCGGGCTGCTCAAGGACATTTACGATCATGGCGTGCTGCCCGCCGATTTCTCGCTCTACCTCCACCATCCCAGCATCACCGATCCGGAGATGGCGCCCGAGGGCTGCTCGACCTTCTACGCGCTCGCGCCCGTGCCGCACCTCGGCAGGGCGCCGCTCGACTGGGAGGCGCTGAAGGAGAGCTACGCCGACCGCATCCTCGACGAGATCGAGCGGCGGCTGATCCCCGGCCTGCGCGAGCGGATCGTGACCCGCTTCCATTACACCCCGCTCGATTTCGCGGACGACCTCAAGGCGCATCTCGGATCGGCCTTCAGCCTCGAACCGATCCTCACCCAATCGGCCTGGTTCCGCACGCACAACCGCGACGATGCGATCCCCAACCTCTATTTCGTCGGCGCGGGCACGCATCCGGGCGCGGGCATCCCCGGCGTGGTCGGCAGCGCCAAGGCGACGGCGGCGCTGATGCTGGAGGATCTGCGGTGAGGCCGAGCAAGTTCCTCCCCGGCACGGGGAGGGGGACCGCCGGCGCAGCCGGGGGTGGAGGGGGCTCGATGCCGGGCGGTTCGCTCGTGGCGAGCCCCCTCCACCAGCCTGCGGCTGGTCCCCCTCCCCTTGCAGGGGAGGAACGGGCATGAACCGCCTCGCGATCTACTGCGGCTCGGCGACGCCTGCCGACCCCCGCTTCCTCGACAGCGCCCGCTTGGTCGGCCGCACGCTCGCCGAACGCGGCATCGGCGTCGTTTATGGCGGGGGCCGGCTCGGGCTGATGGGGGCGGTCGCCGATAGCGCGCTGGCGGCGGGCGGCGCGGTGATCGGCGTGATCCCGCGCGCGCTGGTCGATGCCGAGGTCGCGCATCGCGGGCTGACCGAGCTGCGCGTCGTCGAGACGATGCACCAGCGGAAGGCGGCGTTCACCGATCTTTCGGACGGCTTCGTCACGCTGCCCGGCGGCACGGGCACGATGGACGAATTGTGGGAGGCGCTCTCCTGGGCGCAGCTCGGCTATCATGCCAAGCCGGTCGGGCTGCTCAACGTCGCGGGCTTCTACGATGGCCTGCTGCGCTTCGTCGCGACGATGGCCGAGGCGGGTTTCCTGCGGCCGCAGCATCGCGACATATTAGCGGCGAGCGACGATCTCGACGATCTGCTGGCGAAGATGGCGGCGCAGCGGCCGCTGGTGACGGTGACGCAGATGAAGGCGGCCGAGCTTTGAACGCGCCCGAGCCCCTCCCCCTCGGGGGAGGGGTTGGGGTGGGGGAGTCGGGCGATCACAGCGCGCCACCTCTCCGTCGCCCCCGCCCCCCGGCCCCCTCCCCTGAAGGGGAGGGGGGGAGGCGCGCGCTTGTCGCGCGTGCCCGCGACAGTATCGCG
>NZ_CAHJXD010000066.1 GCF_903644055.1 Sphingomonas bacterium
GTATCAGTCCGAGCGCGCGGACGAGATCGTGCCAGGCCGAAGCGGCGAACAGCAGGGTGAGCAGGATCGCCACGGCGGCGATGGCGGCGGCGCGCCTGGGCGGTTCGCGCGCGGCGAGCGCCAGCAGCGCGAGCGGGAAATATTTGAGCAGCCCGGCGAGCAAGGCGAGGCCGTAGCCGAGCAGGCGCGCGCGCGGCGATCGGCAGGCGAGCGTCGCCGCGGCGCCCGCGAGCAGGAAGAGGAGGAGATCGTTGTTGCCGCGCTCCACCGCGAACACCGCGACGCTGGAAACCGCGCCGAGCGCGATCGCGACGGTGTGCCGCGCCGTCCGCGCCTCCGGCAGCAGTAACAGCGATCCGATATAGGCGAGCGCGACGATCAGCCCCGCCGGCGCGCCCCACGCCAGCGTGACGGGCAGGTGCGCGACCAGCATCCACAGCGGCGAATAATCATAGATGCGCCCCAGCGTATCGCAGGGGTTGGAGACATAGATGTCGATCCCCGCCCGCAGGCAGCGCGCACCCGAAAGCATGGTTTCGGTATCGAGGAAGGGAAAGTCGAAGACATCGACCCCCCAGAGGATGACGATCTGGCGATAGGCGCGAAAGGCGCCGGCGATCCACAGCGCCGCGAGCAGCCCGAAGACGCCGGACGCCGCCAGCGCGGGAACGCGCCGCCGCGCCGCGTGGTGTCGCAAACGGGTCATATCTTGTCATGCGCGCGCATCGGGCGCCCCCTATAGGCTGATCGGCGTTAGCGCATTGGCAAGGTGCGCATGGTTAACAAGCGTGAATCGGGCGATAGGGATTGAGATGATCGACGGCAAAAGAGTCGCGGTGGTGCTGCCGGCCTATAATGCGGCGCGGACGCTGCGGCAGACCTATCAGGAAATCCCGCACGATATCGTCGACGACGTGATCCTGACCGACGACGCGAGCAAGGACGATACGTTGCTGATCGCGCGATCGCTGGGCATCCACACGCTCGCGCACGACGAGAACCGGGGCTATGGCGGCAATCAGAAGAGCTGCTACGAAAGCGCGCTGGCACGCGGCGCCGATATCGTCGTGATGCTCCACCCCGATTATCAATATACCCCGCGCCTCGTCACCGCGATGGCGAGCATGATCGCCTCGGGCCATTACGATGTCGTGCTCGCCTCACGCATCCTGGGGCGCGGTGCGCTGGCCGGCGGGATGCCGCTCTACAAATATTTCTTCAACCGGCTGCTGACCTTCGTGCAGAATTTGCTGCTGCGCCAGAAACTGTCCGAATATCACAGCGGCTATCGCGCGTTCAGCCGCGAATTGCTCGAGAAGCTGCCGCTGCGCGCCTGTTCCGAGGATTTCGTGTTCGACAATCAGATGCTCGCGCAGGCGCGCTGGTTCCGCTTCCGGACGGGCGAGATTTCCTGCCCGACCAAATATTTCGCCGAAGCCTCCAGCATCAATTTCCGCCGCAGCGTGACCTACGGTCTCGGCGTGCTGGCGACGAGCTTCGGCTATCGGCTCAACCGGATGGGGCTGATGCGCTCGGCGATCTTCCACGATCGGGCCGCGACGCTGGATCGCGGCCCGGGGGAGGTCGCCGAAAGCTATCGGGCGTTCAGGCGAAGAGCTTGATCGCGGTTTTGGCGACGATCTCGCCCTGGTGGCGCGCGCCCGCCAGTTCGATCTCCGAAGGCTTGCGGCTGCCGTCCCCGGCCGCGATCGTGGTGGCGCCATAAGGCGCGCCGCCGACGATCTCGTCGAGCGTCATCTGGCCGGCGTGGCTGTACGGCAGGCCGACCACGACCATGCCGAAATGCAGCAGGTTGGTGATGATCGAGAACAGAGTCGTCTCCTGGCCGCCATGCTGCGAGGCGGTGGAGGTGAAGGCGGCGCCGACCTTGCCGTTGAGCGCGCCGCGCGCCCACAGCCCGCCCGCCTGATCGAGGAACGCCGCCATCTGCGACGAGATGCGGCCGAAGCGCGTGCCCGTGCCGATGACGATCGCGTCATAACGTTCGAGATCGGCGACCACCGCGATCGGCGCGGCCTGATCCAGTTTGAAGTGGCTGGCCCTGGCGATGTCTTCGGGCACGGTTTCGGGAACGCGCTTGATATCGACCTCGGCGCCGGCCGCGCGCGCGCCATCGGCGATCGCCCCCGCCATCGTCTCGATATGGCCGTAGCTCGAATAATAGAGAATCAGCACCTTCGCCATGTTCGCTCCTCGGATATGTTCGAGGGGCGGATGGCAGCGACGGACGCGCGCGCCCAGCCGCAAAGTCTTGGGGAAAGCGTTCGAGGAAATGGAAAGGCCGGCGGCTGTCGACGGATAAGCAGCGGCTGCACCCGCCGCGATCGTCCCCAAGCGCACGCCTTCTTGCGAGTCATTCTCACGGGCGGACAGCCTTGCTTCGCACTTGCGGCAAGCTTAGGGCTGCGACCGACCGGACGGCCTAGTTTCAGCCGTTTCGCACGGAGATTTCGTCATGGCGACCGTCGCCGCCGGCTATCTGCCGATCCTGATGTTCCTGGGCGTGGCGATGGTGCTTTCGACGGCGTTCGTCGTGCTGCCGATCCTCGCCTCGAAGCTGACCGGATCGTCCAAGCCGAACCCCGAAAAGCTCAGCGAATATGAGTGCGGCTTTCCCGCGTTCGAGGACAGCCGCGCGCAATTCGACGTGCGCTTCTATCTCGTCGCGATCCTGTTCATCGTCTTCGATCTGGAGGCGGCGTTCCTCTATCCCTGGGCGGTGGCGCTGGGCGGCATCGGTTTCGCGGGCTGGGGCGCGATGATGATCTTCCTCGTCGAGCTCGGCGTCGGCTTTGCCTATGCCTGGAAGAAAGGGGCGCTGGAATGGGAGTGACGCTGCCGCAGGCGCTCGATCCGCACCCGCAGGAGACGACGCTTCCCGATCCCGATTTCTTCAGCGGCCTCAATGCCGAGGTGCAGGACAAGGGCTTCCTAGTCACCTCCGCCGAGGAGCTGTTCCAGTGGGCGCGCACCGGATCCTTGTGGTGGATGACGTTCGGGCTCGCCTGCTGCGCGGTCGAGATGATCCACGTCAACATGCCGCGCTACGATCTCGAGCGCTTCGGCGCGGCACCGCGCGCCTCCCCGCGCCAGAGCGACGTGATGATCGTCGCGGGCACGCTCTGCAACAAGATGGCGCCCGCGCTGCGCAAGGTGTACGACCAGATGAGCGAGCCGAAATACGTCATCTCGATGGGTTCGTGCGCCAATGGCGGCGGCTATTATCATTACAGCTATTCGGTGGTGCGCGGCTGCGATCGGATCGTGCCGGTGGACATCTACGTGCCCGGCTGCCCGCCGACCGCCGAGGCTTTGCTCTACGGCGTGATGCAGTTGCAGCGGAAGATCCGCCGCATGGGAACGATCGAGCGGTGAGGGGAGGAACGCAATCCTCCCCTGCAAGGGGAGGTGGCAGGCGAAGCCTGACGGAGGGGTATCGCCCTCTCCAGAGCGGGACACCCCTCCACCATCGCTTCGCGACGGTCCCCCTCCCCTTGCAGGGGAGGAACTGATGGGTGCCCCGCATCCGAAATATGCCTCCAACGAAGGCGTGATCGAGGTCGTGACGGGAGCGCTCGGCGACAAGCTGGTGGGCGCGACCGAGGCGGTCGGCGAGGTGCGGCTCGACGTGAAGCGCGGCAGCCTCGTCGAGGCGATGCGTATCCTGCGCGACGATTGCGCTTACCAGCAATTGATGGAGATCGCGGGCGTCGACTATCCCGATCGGGCCGAGCGGTTCGAGGTGGTTTACTGCCTGCTGAGCCTGACCAAGAACCATCGCCTTCGCGTGCATGTCTCGACCGATGAGGTGCAGCCGGTGCCTTCGGTCACGGGGCTGTGGCCGGTCGCCGGGTGGCTGGAGCGCGAGGTGTACGACATGTATGGCGTGCTGTTCGAGGGCAATGCCGACCTGCGCCGCATCCTCACCGATTACGGCTTTTCGGGCCACCCGCAGCGCAAGGATTTCCCGCTGACCGGCTTCGTCGAGCTACGCTATTCGGAGAGCGAGAAGCGCGTGGTCTACGAGCCCGTCAAGCTCGCGCAGGATTTCCGGACGTTCGATTTCACCAGCCCCTGGGAGGGGGCGGACTATGTGCTGCCGGGAGACGAGAAGGCGCCGCAGGCCCCGGGTGCGCCGACGCCGCTCAAGGCCGACGAGGTGAAGAAGTGAGGGCGTTCCATACTGCCTCTCCCCTTCGGGAGAGAGGGTCGGGGAGAGGGGGCTGTGCGTGTCGTAGCAGCGCATCGCTTCGCCTTACCCGACCCCCCCTCTCCCAACCCTCTCCCCTGAAGGGGAGAGGGCTTTGAGCAGCCGCACCGTCACCGTCGGGACGACCGACGCCGCCGCGATCGACAGCGATCATGGCGCGGACAATTATACGATCAACTTCGGCCCGCAGCATCCCGCCGCGCACGGCGTGCTGCGCCTCGTCATGGAGCTGGACGGCGAGATCGTCGAGCGCGTCGATCCGCATATCGGGCTGCTCCACCGCGGCACCGAGAAATTGATCGAGTACAAAACCTATCTCCAGGCTTTGCCCTATTTCGACCGGCTCGATTATTGCTCGCCGCTCAACATGGAGCACAGCTATGTGCTCGCGATCGAGAAACTGCTGGGGATCGAGGTGCCGATCCGCGCGCAATATCTGCGCGTGCTGTTCGCCGAGCTCAGCCGCATCTGCAATCACATGCTCAATCTCGGCTCCCATGTGATGGACGTCGGCGCGATGACGCCCAACCTGTGGCTGTTCGAGGTGCGCGAGGATTGCTACGGCTTCTTCGAGCGCGCGAGCGGAGCCCGGATGCATATGGCGTGGTTCCGGCCGGGCGGGGTGCACCAGGACGTGCCGCTCAAGCTGCTGACCGATATCGGCGACTGGCTCGACGAGCGGATGCCGCGGCTGTTCGAGGATGCGATCAGCCTCGTCGCCGACAATCGCATCTTCAAGCAGCGCAACGTCGATATCGGGCTGGTTTCGCGCGACGACGCGATCGCCTGGGGCTTTTCCGGCCCGATGATCCGCGCGGCGGGCGTGGCGTGGGATATCCGCAAATCGCAGCCCTACGACGTCTACGACCGCATGGACTTCGAGGTGCCGGTGGGCACCAGGGGCGATTGCTACGATCGCTTCATGGTGCGCGTCGAGGAGGTCCGCCAATCGATGCGGATCATCAAGCAATGCCTCGCCGAAATGCCCGAGGGGCCGATCGCCAGCCTCGACCGCAAGGTCGTGCCGCCCAAGCGTGGCGAGATGAAGCAATCGATGGAGGCGCTGATCCATCACTTCAAGCTCTATACCGAGGGCTTCCATGTGCCCGCCGGCGAGGTCTATGTCGCGACCGAAAGCCCCAAGGGCGAATTCGGCGTCTATCTGGTGAGCGACGGCACCAACAAGCCCTATCGCTGCAAGATCCGCCCGACCGCGTTCAGCCACCTCCAGGCGATGGACTTCATGATGAAGGGCCACATGCTCGCGGACACGACGGCGGTGCTCTCCGCGATCGACGTGGTGTTTGGGGAGTGCGATCGGTGAAAGTCGCACGCGCACTGCGATATTTTAGCTTTGCTCTCGTCATCATTCTCGTTGGCTCACAGCCAATGTTGTTAATGGCGAAAACCATGGGAGCCGATGTTGCCTCGATTAAGTGGCCTGTTGTGTTCTGGTCGGGTGTTTTGCTGCTTGGAGCGCTAATCGCTTCAGCTCTAAGTGGCTTGATTCAGGCAGGTATCCGGACGTCCAATCGCCTTCGGGAACCAGGGCATGGCTGATGCAGCCCAAATCCCCGACGAAGCCGAGACGCGCGCGCGCTGGGGCGGGTTCGCGTGGACCGACGCGAACGCCGAGCAGGTCAAGGTCGTGATGGCGCGCTATCCCAAGGGGCGCGAGCATTCGGCGATCATGCCGTTGCTCGATCTGGCACAGCGGCAGGTCGGCGCTGAGACGCAGACGCAGGGGTGGCTGCCCGTGCCGGTGATCGAATATGTCGCGAAGGCGGTGGGCATGCCCTATATCCGCGCTCTGGAGGTCGTCAGCTTCTATACGATGTATAATATGGCGCCGGTCGGCCGCTATCATGTGCAGGTGTGCGGGACGACGCCGTGCATGCTGCGTGGATCGGACGACGTGCTCGACGCCTGCTACGCCAAGGGGCTGAAGAAGGGCGCGACGACGGCGGACGGGCTGTTCACGCTCACCGAGGTCGAATGCCTCGGCGCCTGCGTCAACGCGCCGATGGTGCAGATCAACGATGACAATTACGAAGATCTGACGTTCGACAGCACCACCGCGATCCTCGAGGCGCTGGCGCGAGGCGAGCAACCGAAGCCGGGGCCGCAGATCGATCGCTTCCTGTCGGCGCCGGTCGGCGGGCCGACGGTGTTGAAGGAGTTCGCGAAGTGAGCGGGCGCAACCTCACCCCTCTTTCCTGGAGGGGAGAGGGTTTATGGCGGTCCGCTATGATTCTCCTCATCGCCCTCGTCGTGCTGGTCGTCGTGATCAAGCTCGCGCTCGGGCTGATCGTGCTGGCGATCGGGCTGGCGGCGGCGGTGCTCGTCTATTTCGCGGCGGAGAAGCTGATCGGGAGGGGCGAATGATGGGAGTGGCGCCAGAACCGACGCTGCGGGAGGCGTGCGGGGCAAGATTGAACGTGGTGCTCGCGGCTGAACCCCCCGAGAAGCACGCCTTCCTGCGCGAGTTCTTCGACCTGTGCTGCGACATCAGCGACACGATCAGATCATGCGGTAAGCTGGCTGGCGATTGTGATGTAAGCGTCGCAAGGACGAACGATCGGATGGCGCGTTTCCTCGCGACGGAGACGAGCGATGGCTGAAGACGGTGAAGGTGGCGAAGTCGTGAGCTTCATCGCCGAACAGTTCAGGCGGCTGAACATGCGTCTGGACAAGATCGAGGCGCATTTGGAACGGCTGGACGATCGGATGAACCGACTGGAAGACCGCATGGCGCAAGTCGAACGACGGCTTAGCGCGTCGGCGCATCTTGAGCAGGGGATCGTCGCGAATCTGGCGAGCCTCCACGAAAGCATGGACAGCTTTCGCGCGACGAGCGTCGCCTTCGATCGGCGTATTGCGATGCTGGAAACGCGCTAATGATCGCCTCGCTCGACGACAAGGACCGCATCTTCACCAACATCTACGGCTTCCAGGACTGGAAGCTGGAGGGCGCGCGGAAGCGTGGCGACTGGGACGATACCAAGGCGCTGATGGCGCGTGGGCAGGACCAGATCATCGACGATATCAAGGCGTCGGGCCTGCGCGGGCGCGGCGGGGCGGGGTTTCCGACGGGGATGAAGTGGAGCTTCATGCCCAAGGAGAGCAAGCCTGGGCGGCCGAGCTTCCTGCTGATCAATGCCGACGAGAGCGAGCCGGGATCGTGCAAGGATCGCGAGATCTTGCGTCACGATCCGCACAAATTGCTGGAAGGCGCGCTGATCGCCGGCTTCGCGATGCGCGCGCGCGCGGCCTATATCTACATTCGCGGCGAGTTCATCCGCGAGGCGGAGAACCTCTTCGCCGCCGTCGCGCAGGCCTATGACCAGGGGCTGCTCGGCAAGAACGCCGCGGGCTCGGGCTATGATTTCGACGTGTTCGTCCATCGCGGCGCCGGCGCCTATATCTGCGGCGAGGAAACCGCGCAGATCGA
>NZ_CAHJXD010000067.1 GCF_903644055.1 Sphingomonas bacterium
TGGCCGAGCGCGCGCCGTTCGCGCGACGCGTCCATGCCGCCGACGCAGGTCGCGATCCGCGCGCCCGCCTTGGCATAGAGCCATTCGAGCTCGCGGCTGACCTGCAACGCCAGCTCGCGCGTCGGCGCGATCACCAGCGCGCGCAGCGCGGTGGCGGGCGGCACCTTGCCATCCTCGAACAGGGCATCGGCCATCGCCATGCCGAACGCGATCGTCTTGCCCGATCCCGTCTGTGCGGAAACGATGAGATCGCGGCCTTCCGCCTGCGGCTCGAGCACGGCGGCCTGAACGGGCGTGGGCGAGGCATAGCCGCGCGCGGCGAGCGCCTCGGAAAGAAGCGGCGGGAGTTTCGAGAAGGGCATGAGGCGCCCAGATGGGGGGAATCGCGCCCGGGCACAAGGCCGGGGGCCGCTCGACTTGGTCTTTGCGGCTGCTACATCCGACGCATCACCCTTCCCGCGGCGCGGGCAACGATCGGAGAAGGCCCATGTTCGGACCCCGCATCTCGCTCGACGCGCTGATCCGGCCGGACAAGCAGCATCGCCTCGCCAAGACGCTCTCCTGGCCGCACCTGATCGCGCTCGGCGTCGGCGCGATCGTCGGCACGGGCATCTATACGCTGACCGCCGTCGGCGCCGAGCGCGCGGGGCCGGCGGTGATCCTCGCCTTCGCGATCGCGGGCGCGGTCTGCGCGTGCGCGGCGCTCGCTTATGCCGAGCTGGCGACGATGATCCCGGCGGCCGGCAGCGCTTATACGTTCAGCTATGCCGCGCTCGGCGAGGTGGCGGCGTGGGTCGTCGGGTGGAGCCTGATCCTCGAATATTCGCTGGCCTGCTCGACGGTGGCGGTCGGCTGGTCGGGCTATCTGATGGGGTGGATCGGCGCGGCGGGCTTTCATCTGCCGCAGGCCTTGCTGGTCGGCCCCTCGGGCGGCGGCGTGGTCAATCTCCCGGCGGTGGCGGTGACGCTGACGGTGATGGGAATGCTGATCGCGGGCACGCGGGAAAGCGCCACGCTCAACATCGTCCTCGTCGTCATCAAGCTGGTCGCGCTGGCAATGTTCGTCGCGTTCGCGCTGCCCGCGTTCGACCGCGCCAACCTCCACCCCTTCATGCCCTACGGCTTCGGCAGCACCGAGACGGGCGGGATGAAGCGCGGCGTGATGGCGGCGGCGGCAATCGTCTTCTTCGCATTCTACGGCTTCGACGCGGTGGCGACCTCGGCCGAGGAAGCGCGCAATCCGGGGCGGGACCTGACGATCGGCATCGTCGGAT
The DNA here is from genome assembly GCF_903644055.1 of Sphingomonas bacterium. Lineage (GTDB taxonomy): Bacteria > Pseudomonadota > Alphaproteobacteria > Sphingomonadales > Sphingomonadaceae > Sphingomonas_I. The sequence continues at coordinate 1,275 of NZ_CAHJXD010000067.1, forward strand.
CGATGCTGGTCTGCACCGCCATCTACATGCTGGTGGCGGTCGCGGCGCTCGGCGCGCTGCCGTTCCGAACGCTCGGCGATTCGCCCGAACCGCTGGCGCTGGTGTTGCGGACGCTCGCGCATCCGATGGCCGCGCATCTGATCGCGCTGGCGGCGGTGATCGCCCTGCCCTCGGTGATCCTGGTCTTCATGTATGGCCAGAGCCGCATCTTCTTCGTGATGGCGCGCGACGGGCTGCTGCCGCGCGGCCTGGCCAGGGTCAGCGCGCGCACCGGCGCGCCGACGCTGATCACCCTGCTGACCGGCATCGCGATCGCGATCATCGCGGGACTGTTCCGGCTCGACGAGATCGCCGAGCTCGCCAATGCCGGCACGCTGCTGGCCTTCATCGCGGTCGGCGCCTGCCTGATGGTGCTGCGCAAGCGCGCGCCGGAGATGCCGCGGCTGTTCCGCTGCCCGGCGCCTTATGCCGTCGGCACGCTGGCGATCCTCGGCTGCCTCTACCTGCTCGCCAGCCTGCCGACGATGACGATCGTCCGCTTCCTGATCTGGAACGCGATCGGCCTTGCGGTCTATCTGCTTTACGGCCGCCGATCGAGCGGGGTGCGGGCGGGATTGACATGACAGAGCCGCCGTTCGTCGCTTAACCTCCGCCTCGCGGCACACCGCCCGCAGGGGAATTCGGCATGGCGACGCTAGCGGTCTACAGTTCCAAGGGCGGCGTCGGGAAGACGAGCCTGGCGGTGAATCTCGCCTGGGCGGCGGCGACGCTTTCCAGCCGCAGGACCTTGCTGTGGGATCTGGACGCGCAAGGAGCAGCGAGCTTCATCCTCGCGCCCGACCGGACGAACGCGCACGAGGCGAGCGCGGTGATCGAGCGCGACGTATCGCCCGAGAAACTGATCGTGCCGACCGGCGTCGCGGGGCTTGACCTCCTTCCCGCCGATGCCTCGCTGCGCACGCTCGATCTTCAGTTCGCCGAGCTCGGCGCGAAGAAGCGGCTGCAACGGATCGGCGATGTGCTCGCCAGGCGCTACGATCGGATCGTCATCGATTGCCCGCCGGGGCTGGGGCTGACCGCCGAACAGGTGATCCGCAGCGCGTCGCTGATCCTGCTGCCGCTGATCCCCTCGGCGCTCTCGACGCGCGCCGCCGACGAGCTTCGCCGCCATCTCGACAGCCGCAAGGCCTCGCCGCCGGTGCTGGCGGTGTTCAACCTCGTCGATCGGCGGCGCGCGTCGCACCGCGCCGCGCTGGCGGCGGCGCCCGATCAGCCCGCGATCCCGATGGCGACGGCGGTCGAGCAGATGGCCGATCGCCACGCACCGCTGGGCGCCTACGCCCCGCGCAGCCCGGCGGCCGTCGCGATCGCGGACCTGTGGCGCATCGTGGAGCGCGCGCTGGTCAAACACGGCTAGGCACACCCGCGATGTTGTCATCGCGGTGCAACCGATCTGACGCGAAACCCTCATGATCCCCCGGCAAAGCGCCGCTTCCGCACCGCGGAACGACGATGGGGGAAATGATGATCCGAACCACAACCAGCCTGCTGGCGCTCGCCGGCGCGCTTTCGATCGCCGGCTTGGCGCATGCCGAGGACGCCCCCGTCGCCCCCGCCCCCGACGCTGCCCTCGACGCGGCCGCGACCGACGATGCGGCGGGATCGATCGTCGTTACCGGGCGGCGCACGCGATCGGTCGCGGAAATCCAGGGCCCCGAGGTTCAGAAGATCCTGCCCGGCATCAGCCCGTTGAAGGCGATCCAGACGCTTCCCGGCGTCACCTACCTCACCGCCGATCCCTGGGGAAACAACGAGCAGAACATCTCGCTGTTCATCCACGGCTTCAACCAGCAGCAGCTCGGCTACACGCTCGATGGCGTGCCGCTCGGCGATCAGCAATACGGCAATTTCAACGGCCTCTCGCCGCAGCGCGCGATCATCTCCGAAGATGTCGGCCGCGTCACGCTGGCGAGCGGCGCCGGCGATCTCGGCACGCCTTCCACCAGCAATCTCGGCGGCACGATCGATACCTTCTCCAGCGATCCCGCGAAGGATCGCGGCGTCACGATCGAGCAGGTGTTCGGCAGCTATTCGGCGTTCCGCACCTATGCGCGGATCGACAGCGGCAGCTTCGGCGCGGGCAACCGCTTCTTCGTGTCGGGGGTGCGGCAGGATGCGCGCGCCTGGGACTTCAACGGCCACCAGGGCGGCTATCAGGCTGACGCCAAGTTCGTCCACGAGGATGTCACGGGCAGGCTGACCGGCTATTTCGTCTATTCGGACAAGACCGAGCCCAACGAGGATGCGACCGTCGTCAATCCGACGCGGGTGATCGCCAGCACCGGCCAGACCCAGGCGCGCGCCAACGTGCCCTACACCCGCCCTTTCTTCTACCCCGATTTCGCGGGCGCCGAGGCTTATTATCCCACCGCCGCCAACGGCTTCGCTGGATCGCCCGCCTATCTCGCCGCGGGCGACAATTACCGCAATTATTACAGCGACGCGCAGCGCACCGATTATCTCGGCTACCTCAAATATGAGTGGACGATCAGCGACCGGATCAGTTGGTCCAACCAGGTCTATTATCATCATAACGACGGTGTCGGAGTCGTCGCCGGGCCGATCTCGGCGGCGGGGCTGCCCACGCTCTTCTCTTTCTATTACCCCAACCCCGCCGGAGGGGTCGCGACCTCGCCCGCGAACCTCGCGCGGCTTTCGGGCATCTTCGGCGGCTCCGGACTCGCGTCGCGGACCACCGAATATCGCATCGATCGCGGCGGCCTGATCTCGACGCTGCGGGTGGCGCTCGGCAACCATCAGATCGAGCTCGGCGGCTGGTACGAGAACCAGAGCTCGTCGGCCTACCGCCGCTGGTATGCGGTCGACGTCAACAATCCGAGCTCGCCCTACACGCGCCCGCGCGATTACGAGCAGCCGCTGATCACCCAATATGGCAGCGAGGTCCGCGTCCAGGAATATCAGGCGCACATCCAGGACGCCTGGCGCATCCTGCCGTCGCTGACGCTGCAGGCGGGCTTCAAGAGCGAATTCCAGGAGGCGCATCAGCGCATACCGGTGCAGCCGATCCCGGGCTCGTTCACGGGCTCGCGCGAATTGCCCGTGGGCGACATCAACACGCACCGCATCTTCCTGCCGCAGGTCGGCGCGATCTGGGACGCGACCGGAAACGAGCAGCTTTTCGTCAACGCGCAGAAGAACATGCGCCAGTTCCAGACGAGCGCCGCCGCCGGCCTTTCGCCCTTCGCGCTGGGCAGCCAGACATTGTTCGATTTCTTCAAGGCCAACACCAAGCCCGAAACGAGCTGGACCTACGAGGCGGGCGTGCGCACGCACCACAGCCTGTCGCTGGGGCCGATCACCGCCTTCGAGGGCCAGTTCAGCTACTATCACGTCGATTTCAAGAACCGCCTGCTCGGCATCAGCCCGACGACGACGATCACCGCGATCGTCAGCGGTGCGACCATCCTCCAGAATGTCGGCGCGGTGAAGACCGACGGCTTCGATCTCGCGGGGACGCTCCACTTCGGCCCGCATTTCTCGCTTTACGATGCGGTGTCGTACAACCGCTCGCGCTTTCAGGACGATTATCTCAACGGCGCGACGCTGGTGCCGACCGCGGGCAAGAACGTGCCGGGATCGCCCGACTGGCTCAACAAGACGGTGGCGACGCTGGACGTCGGCATGTTCGACGTGCAATTGATCGGCGACTATATCGGGCGGCGTTATGCGACCTTCACCAACGATCTCTCGGTGCCCGGCTATCTCACTTTGTCGGCGCGGATCGGCGCGGATATTCCGCTCGGGCCCAACGCCTTCGTGAGGAAGCTCAACGTCAGCGTCAACGTGACCAACCTCACCGACAAGAAGGCCTCCTCGACGCTGTCGATCGGCGCGGCATCGGGCACCTATAATTTCTTCCCGCTGGCGCCGCGCCAGGTGTTCGGCACCGTGCGGTTCGGATTCTGATGGCGGAGGTGACGCGGCGGGGCGTGCTGGCGGGCGGCGCGGCGGCCGCGCTCGCCGGCGGGATCGCCTATACCGAGACGCCGCGCGAAAAGGTGCTGGTGTTCGGGCATCGCGGCGCGCCCGCGCTGCGGCCCGAGCATACGCTCGCCTCCTATGCCAAGGCGATCGACGACGGCGCCGATTATATCGAGCCCGATCTGTGCTGCACCCAGGATGGCGTGCTAATCGCGCGGCACGAGAACAATATCGCCGGCACCACCGACGTCGCCAAGCACCCCGAGTTCGCGGACCGCAGGACCGAGAAGACCGTCGACGGCCAGAAGCAGGCCGGCTGGTTCGTCGAGGATTTCACACTCGCCGAGCTGAAGCGGCTGAAGGCGATCGAGCGGCTGCCGCAGATCCGCCCCGCCAATGCGACGATGGACGGCCAGTTCGACGTGCCGACCTGGGCCGAGATCGTCGATTTCACCGCCGCCGAGGCCGCGACTCGCGGGCGGACGATCGGGCTGGTGCCCGAGCTCAAGCATTCGACCTATTTCCGGGGGATCGGCCTGCCGCTCGAGGATCGCTTCCTCGCCAGCCTCGCCGCCAGCCCCTATCTTCGGCGCGCGCCGGTGGAAGTGCAGTCGTTCGAGATCGCCAATCTGCGCCTGCTGCGCGCCAGGCTCGGTCGTCCCGCCAACCTGCGGCTGATGCAGTTGGTAGAGCCCGCCGCGGGCAAGCCCGCCGACGTCGTCGCTGCGGGGAGCGGCCCGAGCTTCGCCGAAATGGTGACGCCCGCCGGCCTCGCCGAAGTCGCGCACTACGCCGATGTCATCGCACCGCCGACCCGCGCGATCATCCCGCTGGGGGCCGACGGCCGCCTCGGCAGGCCGACCCCGTTGGTCGCCGATGCGCATCGCGCCGGGCTGCTCGTCCACGTCTGGACCTTCCGGCCCGAGAACAGTTTCCTCGCCGCCGATTTTCGCGACGGCGGCGGCCCCGCCGCGCGCAACCCGGCGGGATCGATCCGCGAAATCCGCGCCTATCTCGCCACTGGGATCGACGGCTTCTTCACCGACGACCCCGCGATCGGGCGTAGCGCGCTTCTGGACTGAGGCACTCACTCTCCCCGTCACCCCGGGCTTGACCCGGGGTGACGAGCGGACGTTGATGGGGCGAGGACCTTAAAGCCCGAGCAGCGCCGGATCGCCGCCCTGCGCCGCCGTGTTGACCGAGATCGCGCGCTCGGTCGCGTAGCGGAGCAAGGCGTGGGGGCCGCCCGCCTTGGGCCCCGTCCCGGAAAGTCCCTCGCCCCCGAACGGCTGCACGCCAACCACCGCGCCGATGATCGATCGGTTCACATAGACGTTGCCCGCGGGCACCAGCGCGCGGATGCGCCGCTCGAAGCTTTCCAGCCGGCTGTGAATGCCGAGCGTGAGACCATAGCCGCGATCCGCCAGCGCGCGCGCCACCGTCTCCAGCTCTCCGGCGCGATAGCGATAGACGTGGAGGATCGGCCCGAACACCTCGCGCTCCAGGAAGTCAGGGCGCGGCACCTCGGCCAGCACCGGGCCGAAATAATGGCTCTCCCGCCCGCCCGTCTCGAGCCGACGGACGATGCGCGCTTCGGCGGTCAGGCGGGCGAGATGCTTCTCCAGCGCCGCCTTGGCGTCGGCGTCGATCACCGGGCCGACATCGGTCGCGGGATCGGCGGGATCGCCGATCCGCAGCACGTCCATAGCGCCGGCGATCGCGGCGATCGTCGCCTCCGCCGATTCCTCCGGCACGAACAGCATGCGCAGCGCCGAGCAGCGCTGCCCCGCCGATCCGAACGCCGATACGATGACATCGTCGACCAGTTGCTCGCGCAGGGCGGTGGTATCGGCGAACATGCCGTTGAGCCCGCCCGTCTCGGCGATCAGCGGCACGATCGGTCCGTCGCGCGCCGCGAGCCGGCGGTTGATCGCCCATGCCGTTTCGGTGCCGCCGGTGAAGGCGACTCCGTCGATTCCCCCGTGCCCGACCAGCGCGGCGCCCACCGTTCCGCCGTCCCCCGGCAGCAATGCGAGGACGTCGCCCGGCAGCCCGGCGCGGTGGAACAGCCGCACCGCCTCCGCCGCGACCAAGGGCGTCTGTTCGGCGGGCTTGGCGATCACGCTATTGCCGGCCGCCAGCGCCGCTGTGACCTGCCCGGTGAAGATCGCCAGCGGAAAATTCCACGGGCTGATGCACAGGAAGACGCCGCGCCCGTGCAGCTCCAGCACATTGGTCTCGCCCACCGGCCCGGCCATCGGCTGTGGCGCGCCGAACTGGCGCTCGGCGAGCGCGGCGTAATAGCGGCAGAAGTCGATCGCCTCGCGCACCTCGCCGACGCCGTCGTCCAGCGTCTTGCCCGCCTCGCGCGCGAGCAGCGCCACCAGCCGATCCATCGCGCCCTCCAGCGCATCGGCCATCGCACGCAGCACGGTTGCGCGGCCACCGCCGCCGCGCGCGTCCCACGCGGGCTGCGCGGCGCG
>NZ_CAHJXD010000068.1 GCF_903644055.1 Sphingomonas bacterium
GCGCAGCAGGCCAGGCTCATGGAAAGCTACGGCGCGCACTGCGTCTACGTCACCGACAGCGGCGGCGCGATGAACATGGACGATTATGCCGCGCGGCTCCAAGCCTATGATCGCGTGCTCAAACCCGAGACGCAGCGTGGCGTCCATGCCCACCATAACCTCTCGCTAGGTGTCGCCAACTCGATCGTCGCGGTTCAGAACGGCGCGGTTCGCGTCGACGCATCGCTCGCCGGCATGGGCGCCGGGGCCGGCAATGCGCCGCTAGAAGTCTTCATCGCCGCCGCCGATCGAGCCGGCTGGAACCATGGCTGCGATCTCTACGCGCTGATGGACGCGGCGGAGGAGCTTGTCCGCCCGCTCCAGGATCGCCCAGTACGGGTCGATCGCGAGACGCTGAGCCTCGGCTATGCGGGCGTCTATTCCTCGTTCCTGCGCCACGCGGAAAAAGCCGCGGCCGACCATGGGCTCGATACCCGCGCGATCCTGCTCGAGCTCGGCAAGCGCAAGATGGTTGGCGGACAGGAAGACATGATCGTCGACGTCGCGCTCGATATAGTGAAGCAGAAGGAGGCCGCACGTGCTTGAAGTCATGGACATCGCGGCGCGGCTCGACGATGCCGCCCGTTTCGCCAAGGCGACGCCGCAGCTCGACGATCCGCTCACGTTGGAGGATGCGTATCGCGTACAAGCCGCGTCGCTTGGCCGGCGCTATCAGCGCGGCGAGAATCGTGTCGGCATCAAGATGGGCTTCACCAGCCGTGCGAAGATGGCCCAGATGGGCATCGACGAGATGATCTGGGGTCGGCTGACCGATCAGATGCTCATCGAGGACGGTGGCACGATCGACTTCTCGGCCTATGTTCATCCTCGCGTCGAGCCCGAAATCGCGTTTCTATTGAAGGCACCGTTAGTCGGCCGGGTGACGCCCGCCGCCGCGCTCGCCGCCGTCGGCGGGATCGCCCCGGCGCTGGAGATTATCGACAGCCGCTACAAGGACTTCAAATTCTCGCTGACGGATGTGATCGCTGACAACAGCTCATCGTCGAGCTTCGTCGTCGGTCCCTGGTCCGATCCCGCGCAGGACATCTCCAATCTTGGCATGATCCTCGAGATTGACGGCGAGGCGCGCCAAATCGGATCGAGTGCCGCGATCCTCGGCAACCCTATCAGGTCGCTGGTCGCGGCGGCACGGCTTGCGGACGAGGCGCACGAGCCGCTCAAGGCCGGCGACGTGATCATGGCCGGCGGCGCAACCGCCGCCGAGCAGTTGGCTATCGGCCAGCATATCCGCCTCGTCGTACAGAAGCTCGGGCGGGTCGAGTTCCGGGTTGGCGACAAGGGGTAAAGACATGGCTTCAGAAAATTCCCAGGCGAGATTAACGATCTCCAACGATCCCGCCATCATCACTGCCATCGAGCGCTTCGAGGTCGACGAAAGCCGCAAGGATGACGCGATACAACTTGCTGTACGATACATCACCGGGACATGGCGGCAGCAGGAAGCCTTCATCGGCGCAGCGCTGTTACGTGGCCGCAACCATTCCGGGATTTCCTGCTATGCGCAATGGCGGCGGCTGACGGATGCATTCTCCCCCGATGCCCCGCCGCCGGCATGGTCGCTCGCAGCAGCATTGGCGGAATTCCCGACGGTTGAATCGCGCATTTTCAGCACCGATTTCATCGAAAACCTTTCCGACCCGACGGGCACTATCCTTTCGTTCGAGGAGGCGCCGCATCTTCACTACGGCCTTTTCTCGGTGAAACCGGAAAACCAGAACAAGGTGATGGACCTCGGCCGCGGCAACTCAGGCAAGCTGCTTGGTATGCCAGGTCTGGCAAGCATCAACTGGCACCGCAGCATCGATGGCCGGATGATCAATAACTTTGGCACATGGCAGCATTTCGATGGCTTGCAGCAGATGGGTCAGCAGAAGGGCTTTAGACTCGGCACGACTGATGTTTATTGGCACGGCTGGGCGGACTGGGACAACGAGCTGTTCGATTTGGCCGCCGTAATAACGCGAGAAGGTCTTTCCGTTCCAGGCTAACTTCCGTCGCGCCTTTGCAGGGCGCCGACCTTACGGCAACTTGGTAGAGACCGAGCGCGAAACCAGCCGATGGTGTAGCTCCTATCGTGCACGAGGACCGTGGACGTTTCGTGGCGGGAGAAGGGCCTTGGTGGGAAATCCATGCGCCTATCCAAGCGCGTGAGCTTTCCATCGATAGATTGTCGCGGCGGCCCACGGAATAAGCGTTACTCGCGATAGGAAGGCAGCCGATGATTGATGAGATTACCGCCGAGCGGCTGAAACGGTTCGAGCTGCTTGACGCGCCCGGCCACTTGCTGCGTCGCAATCACCAACGCTCGCTTGAGATTTTCACCCGTCACGTCGGCGACGACGTGACGCGGCAACAGATCGCTCTGCTGATCGCCTTGGCGCAGCGCGACACCTCGTCGCAACGCGATCTCGTCGAGGCGACCGGCATCGACAAAAGCACGCTGAAGGAGATGCTGGACAGGATGATCGGTCGTGGCTGGGTGTTGCGCGAAAGGCATCCGATCGACAGCCGCGCGTGGGCGATGCGGATCACGGCGTCAGGCACGACAATGCTGCATGACCGGATTGACCGGATCGAAGCGGCGCAACGCGAGATCATCGCGCCGCTGTCCGTTGCCGATCAGCGCCTTTTCATGCGCTGCCTGCGTACGCTTATCGGACGTGGATCCAGCAACGCCGAAGCTGATCAGAGTGATGCCAGCCTGCCCATTTCGCCCGAGTGATAGCGGCGCGACGCATCCGCCAGTCTCTCCGCAGTGGATAGCACGAACGGGCCGTTACTTGCAGCAACCTCGCGTGGGCATCGATCGCGCGCACGCTGACGCGACCCGCGCCGCGCGCGAAGACGATCAGATTGGGCGCTTTCACCAGGCGCCGCGAACCGTAACCCTCGCCTAGATCCAGCGCGCCTTCGAACAAGTAGATCGCGAGACCATCTGGCCGCGATCGCGGCGATGATGGTTCGGGCGAGGTATCCGGCCAATCGAAATTAGCATCCGGCGCCAGTTCTAAGTCGAGCAGCACGAGCGCGCTCGGCGCTTCGAACGGTGCGACCAGGGTTTCGAATGAACCTGCCAGCAAACGCATCCAGCCGCCCTCCGGCAAGGCGGCAGTGGGGATTTGGTCCGCTTCGACATGGTGGATCACAGCCGGCGCCTCTTCCTGCGCGACCGGCTGGCGGATGAAAATCTGCATCCCTTCCGTTACGATCCCCGGCCGATCGGGCACCTCCTCATGGACGATCCCGGAACCGGCCGCGGTCCAATGCAGGCCGCCTGGCGGGATCAAGCTCCGATCGCCGCGACTGTCGCGGTTGCGCATGCCGTTGACCGATTCGGGAAGGACATAGGTCACGGCGGAGAAGCCGGCATGGGGGTGCGGTGGAAACGTCGGACCGGTCATCCGGAAATGATCGACGTTCAAAAACGGATCGGCTTCGGCGCCGAACATCGCTTTCCCGATGCGAAGCGCATCGAACGCATCGCCATGGCGCGCCGCGTCTGGCGCACAAATCCGCACGACCGGCCTGTGTGGTTGAACATCGCTCATAAACCGGTCTCCGTGAAAGTCGGCGAGCCATACTGCGAGTACATTGCTTGACAGCGCACCGTCATTTGTGGATGCACTTTGCGTCGAAATTGCGCAAGCCTTCGCCTGTGGCAAGCAACCTGTTGGAGCAAGAGTCGCGCGTCGGCACAAACACGCTCACGTGCGAGAGGGTCATGATGATGACGACGGAAATGACAACGGTGCTTTGGGACGAGCGTGCGATTCAGAACGCCATGCTCGAATTCGGTCGCACGCTCGATGCCGGCGACTGGGAGGGGCACCGCGCCTGTCTGAAAGAGGTGGTCGCTATGGACTTCAAGCGTCTGACCGGCTTCGACGTCGTGCGCGTGCGTGCCGACGACTGGGTGGAGTTCGCCAAGCAGATCCTGTCGCCGGTCAGGCGGCACCACACCTATACCAATTTTCGGCCAAGGATCGAGGGTGACCGCGCTTTCCTTACGCTCAAGCAGACGTCCCGCCACTGGAAATCCTCCGACACGGGAAATAGCGACTACACCCAATACGGCTCGTACGACGTCTGGTTTGATCGCGTCGGCGAGAGCTGGAAGATCGACTATCTCAAGCATGACTTTGTCTGGTCTGATGGAAACAATGCTCTATTCGACATGCGCGAACCCGCGTTGGTCGCGGCGCTGGAGCGGGTGTTCTGCGAGGAAAACTTCGCGGCTGCGGCGGCCAATCCACCTATCTAACATTCAGCGGCGGCGGGCATGAGTTTTCGCCAAGGTAGATGCTGGTTACTCATACTATAATCAAAGCCGAAAAAGTAAGATAATGAAATGGTTTCGCCTTTCGGTCTCCAGCCGATGATCTACATCAGTCTGTCTACTTCGTGCCGCAAAGAAACGCCTAACTCACCTAGGCTCAGGACTCATTGATTGAGCCAGAAGATGACAGTTGCGGCGATGCAGATGGAGGACATGAAGGTTGGGTGAGAGATGCGACGGACGAGTGAACTGGTCATGGCGGCGTAGATCATGGCTTCCGAGGCATTGAGGCGAGGTTCGTAATCGCGAACGGGGCGGCGGTATCGTGTGAGCTAGCCGAAGGTTCTTTCGACGACCTAGCGGCAAGAACGCTACGCGTCATGGCAGGGATACCTCAATGGCAAGATCGGCAGCGTGTCGCGGGTGATAGCGCTATTTCGGCGGCATATTCTGGCCCGCAGGGGCGACCACCACGCGCCATTCCGCCGCGTCGCGGAGATATTTGGCCGCGACCCGCTGCACGTCGGCCGGGGTGACGCGCTGAATCCCGGGGATCATCTGGCGGATCACCTCGATCCGGCGCGGGTCGGTTTGCGCCCCGGCCAGGGCCTGCGCCCAATAATCGTTGGTTTCGCGATATTGCCGCGAACTTTCCAGCGCGGGGCGGACGGCGCGGTCGAATTCGTCCTGGCTGGGCGGCGTCTCGCGCAGCGACCGGGCGATCGCGGCCATGCCGGCGAAGAATGCGCCCGATTTGTCGGCCGGCACCTCGACGCTGGCGGCGGTGTAGCCGAAACCGGGGAACACCTTCGATGAGTCCCGCAGCGTCTTGGGCGAATAGGTCAGGCCCTGCTTTTCGCGGAATTCGTCGAGCAAGCGCAGTTCGAGGACGCTGGTCATAACGCCGATGGCGAGCGTTTCCTGATAATCGGCAAAATAATCGTTGGTCGGCCAGAGCGCCAGCGCCGTTCCCTGATCCTTTCGGCCGAGATGCACCAGCGTGATGGGTTGCGCAGCCGGATCCGGCAGCGACATGCGCGGCGGGCTGGGCAGGAGCGGGGCCTGCGGGCGGGGGGGCAGCGCGCCGAATGTTTCCGCCGTGCGTCGGATCGCATCCTCCACGGTGACGTCTCCGACCATCACCACCTCGATCGGACCGGTCTTCAAGGGCGCCAGCGTCGCACGGACGTCGTCGATCCCCATCGCCAGCCGATCCTGCAACGGTGGCAGCCCGAAGCGCCTGTCGCCGGGGTGGAGCAGCTTGATCAATTCGAACGACAGGACGCCGCTCGAACTCGTCTGGCGCTGCTGGTCCTGCTCCGCTGCGTGCGCCTTCATCCGCACGACGCCGTCCGGGCGGAATGCCGGATCGGTGACATAGGCGGCCAGCACCTGCATCTGCGTCGCCAGATCGTCGGGCTGGGTGCGGCCGGACAGGACGAACGCATTTTCGCCGATGCCGACGCCTGCGCCATATTGCTTGCCGACGAGCGCATCGTCGATTTCCGCCGCGGTCAGGCGGCCGAGACCGCCTTCGATCAGCCCCGGCTGGATGATCCAGCCTGGGCTAGGCTTATCCTTCGGCAAGTCGCGCAAGCCGCCGCCGATGCGCACGCCCACCTGAATGCTGTTCCGGGTCGTCGCGCTGGGACGGACGGTGAGCCGGACGCCGTTGTCGAAGCGAACGAATGTGACGCCGAGATCGGCGATCCGCGTACGCTCGACGACATGGCCGGGCTGCCCGAAGCTGGTATAGGACCAGGGCTTGTAGGCCACCACCGGCGGTGCCGCCACCGCCAGCTTCGATGCCGCTTCATACGCCTCCAGCACCGCGGCGTTGCCGCCCGCTATGGGTTCCGGGCCGGTCAGGTGGAGGAGCGGGCCTTGCCCGCGGAACAGCGTCTTCAAGACACCGTTGACCTGGGCCGCGTCCAGGCCACGGGTATAGCCGTCGAAGCGGGCGAGCGCGTCGACAGGCGTGGTGAACGCCTTGTCCTGGGCCATCGCGCCGAGGATCTGGCTTGCCAGCGAGGAGGAGGAGCGTGTCGTTTCGCCCGCGACGCCGGACCGCAACTGCTGGCGAAGCTCGGTAATCTCGCGGTCAAGCTCGCGCTGTGTGATGCCGTAATCGACGAGGCGGCGACGCTCCTGCTCGACGGTGGTGAGCGCGGCGCTCCATTTTCCGGCCTCGAAACGCGCCTCGATTTCCATCCGGCTGAGCGATTTCAGCAAGGTGGAATGCGAGGCGGAAGCCGACGTGAAGGGCGGATAGTCGGTCACCGCCAGCTTCGCGAGCCGGCGATTGAAGACGTTCAGGCCCAATTGTTCGATCATGTCCTTGCGGCGTTTCGCGCTGCTGTCCGGGGTAAGATCGGGTGCGTCGTTCCAGGAGAGTTCCAGCCCGGAGGGTGCGCCGGATTCGGTAAAAATCTCGGCTTCGGCGACGCGCGGCGCCACCGCCCCGAGCTTCGGCTTCGCGCCCGCCGGCCCCACACCGCGCCAGTCGCCGAAGCGGGCCTTCAGTTTCGCCTCCATCGCGGCGGGATCGAAATTGCCGACGGCCACGAAGATCGCGTTCTCCGGCCGGTAATAGGCGTGGTAAAAACGCAGGAACCGATCGCGCTTCGCCTTGCGGATAATGTCGACGTCACCGATCGGCAGGCGCCGGGTAAGGAGTTGACCCCTGGCGGAGAAATCGAGCTGCGCTACCTGCGCGCGGAACGACGGTGAACTGCGCGCGCGCTCTTCAGACAGCACGACGCCGCGCTCCCGATCGATCGCGTCGTCGGCCATCGTGGTTTCGCCTGCCAGCTCGCGAAACAGCAGCAGCGCGGTATCGACCACCTTCGCGTCCGTCTCGGGCAGTTCGAGCATGTAGACCGTCTCGTCCTGGGTGGTATAGGCGTTGACGTCCGCTCCAAAGGCCAGGCCATAGCGCTCCAGCATCTGCGCATATTCCCCTTCGGGCACATGGCGCGAGCCGTTGAACACCATGTGCTCGATGAAATGCGCCAGGCCGCGCTGGTCATCCTGTTCGTTAAGCGACCCCGCGCCGATGCGCAGCAGGAAGGAAGCGCCGGTGGCAGGCGTGGCGTTGTGCCGCAAGGCATAGCGCATGCCGTTGGCCAGGCGGCCGTAACGAACGGCGGGGTCGGATACCAGCGGCGGAGACGGCGCGGCACGGCGCGGTGCGGCGCTCGCGGCGGTTCCTTTATGCTGCGTCGTCGCCGCCGACGAGCCGGACACGATCAGCGCGGCGACACCCCAGGTCGCCAGGAAACGGGATGCGCTCATCGACAGATACCTTTTGCAAATAAATCGGGACGAAAACTGCGGCGAAACATAAGACGCGCCATTTGCGGTTATCCCCATCGGTTCCGTATCGATCGGGATATCGCGGGCCCGGCGCGGCGCTGGCGAAATTCCCGCGTCCTGGTGTATGTTGAGCGTGGTGCCGCGTCTTAAGGGAAGATGCCGTCCGATGGCGGCGGCGCTGGCTGGAGCGGGAATGGCCGAACGCGCGCAGGAAGGGATCGTCATGCTGGGCCGGCGCTATCGCCCGGCGCTGATGGCGTTCTTCGTCCGCCGCATCCAGAACCCCGCCGAAGCCGAAGATCTGACCCAGGAAGTGCTCGTGAGATTGATGGAATTGTCCGGCGAGGAGGTGGCGAACCCCGACGCATATATCTTCCGCATCGCCGCGAACCTGGTGCGCGATCGTCATCGCCGGCTGCAGGTCCGCGACGCATGGCGCGCAGACGTCACGCATCGCGACGACGGCGCCGCCGACTATATCGATCCGCTGCGTCTGCTCGAGGGTCGCGAAGCCATCGGCCGTGTATCGAACGTGCTGGCGGAGCTGTCCCAGCGCACGCGCGAGATCCTGCTGCTCTTCAGGATCGAGCGCATGCGCAAGCGCGACATCGCCGACAGCTACGGGATATCGGTCAGCGCGGTCGACAAGCACCTCATCAAGGCAACCGCATTCCTGACCAAGCGTCTGGAGGAGTCGTGAGCGCGCCCGCCCCCCATCTGTCCGACGATACCCGCGAGGCGGCCGCCGCATGGTGCGTGCGGCTGTCCGACGGACCGCTCGGCGAGCACGACCGGCAAGCCTTCCAGGAATGGCTCGACGGCAGTCCCGAACATCCCGCGCTGTTCGAGCGCACGGTGGTCGCCTGGACCGCGATCGAAGACCAGGCGGCGGAGCCCGAATTGCTCCGGTGGCGCGGAGAAGCGCTGGAGGGCGTCCACAAGGCGGGTCGGCGCCGCTGGAGCAGGCCGACAGTCGCGTGGCGCCAGGCGTTCGCGATCGCGGCCTGTCTTGCGCTGCTGATCGGCACCGGATCGTGGTGGCACTACGCCCCGACCACATACCGTACCGAGATCGGCGAGCGCCGCGTCGTCGCGCTGGCCGACGGCTCGACGATATCGCTGGACGCCGCGACGCAGGTCGACGTGCGCTATCTCGGCGACCGTCGCAAGCTCTGGCTCGACTATGGCCGCGCCAAGTTCAGCGTCGCGAAGGACCCCTTGCGACCCTTTTCGGTGCAGGCCGGTCGCCGCATGGTGATCGCCACGGGAACGCAGTTCAGCGTCGAGAAACTGTCCGACGAGGTGCGCGTCGTGCTCTATGAGGGGCACGTCGCCGTGCTGGACACGAGCCGTCCCCGGCCACAGCCGCTCGCGATCGGGCCCGGGCACCTTCCGGCCGAGCGGGTACTCGTGCCGGGACTGGAATTGATCATGCCGAGCGCATCGTCGGCCAGGCCGATAAGCGATCCGCAGTCGATCAAGGCGGACGCGTTGCCGGTGGCACGGGTGGTGCCGGTCGATCCCGGTCGGACGCTCGGATGGGAAGCCGGCATTCTCGAATTCAGCGACGAGCCGCTGGGCGATGCCGTCGAACGTATGAATCGCTACGGCCCGCGAACCCTGCGCGTCGCAGACGCGTCGGCCCGCGCGATCACCATCAGCGGCCAGTTCGACGGCGGCAATCCCGACGCGTTCGTCGAAGGCGTCACGTCGGTGTTTCCGGTGAAGGCGAGCCGCGCGGCCAATGGCGACATAACGCTGCGCGGGACAAACCGCTGAATGGGCCGCCCTTTATATATGTGACAGATCGGTGAATCTTTTCACGTTCCCCGCGTCTAACGGATGGGTGCCGAGGGGGTGCCAAGGGGGGAACAATGGGTATCATCAAGACGGCATATCTGCGCGGCGTTGCGGCATCGAGCCTGGCGGCCGCGTTGTACGTCGCGGCAGCGGCGCCGGCCTTCGCGCAGGAAGCCCACTACGCGTTCGATATTCCCGCGCAGAATCTGGACGCCGCGCTGAGGAAATTCGGGCGGACCACCAGGCTCCAGATCGTTTACGACGGGCGCGAGGCGCGTGGCCTGCGCAGCTACGCCTTGAAGGGTAGCTTCACCGCCCGCGACGGACTTGCCCAGCTTCTCGAAGGCAGCGGATTTTCGATGCATGTCGGCCAGTCAGGCGTGCTCATCGTCGAAAGCGCCGAGCGCAAAGCCGCGGCGGCGCAGGCGGGAAACGCCGCCGCCGATAAGGAGGGGCCAGCGGCCGACGATCGCGGCATCGCGGACATCCTCGTTATCGGCAGCAATAGCCAGAACACCGATATCCGGCGCAGCGAAAATGACCCGCAACCTTACCGCGTGTTCACCCAGAAGGACATCCAGTCTTCCCAGGCGGTAACGCTGGAGGATTTCTTCCGCACCCGCGCGACCAGCAACACGACGCAGGGCAGCGAAGCACAGCGCACGTCCTCGATCATCGGCAACGGCCCGGGATCGACGCGCTCCAGCATCAATCTGCGCGGCCTCGGCACGAACCAGACGCTGATCCTCGTCGACGGGCGCCGGCTGGGCGATCTTTCGATCCAGAATCTCGGCCAGTCGGCCAACCAGTCGGGCCAGCCCGACATCAACGGCATTCCGCTTGCCTCGATCGAGCGGATCGAGATCTTGTCGTCCACGGCGGGCGGCATCTATGGCGGCAACGCCGTCGGCGGCGTCATCAACATCATTCTGCGGCATGATTACCGCGGGCTGGAAATTACCGCGAACTATCAGGATACCGCCGACTTCAAATACCCGATCGGCCGACTGGACGTGGTCGGCGGTCTGGCGCTGGAAGGCGGCCGCACGAACATCACTTTCGGCGGTTCGATCAGCCGGACCGGCGTGTTGCAGGTCGGCGACCGCAGCTTCGCGCAGAAGGGATTTGCGCTGGGACTGAAGAACAGCCCCGAAGAATTCATCCCCGCAGCCGGCCAGGTGCTCCGTCCACCGGTCGGACGCGGCGTGAACATCTACAGCAACAACGGTGCCCCGCTGACGTTGAAACCGGAATATGGCGGTGGCGCGCTCGGCGGCGCGATCACCAACCTCCAGCCGGGTTTCAGCGGATCCTCGCTGGACCTCGGCAAAGCATTGAAGGCCAATGCCGGCAACTTCAATTTCCAGGAACCGACCGGCGATTCCGGGCAATCGCGCAGCCTCCTGTCGGCCCCCGAGACGCGCTCGTTCAACGTCAACGTCCGCCGCAAATTCGCCGACTGGCTCGATGTCTACGCCGATTTCTCCAAGTTCCAGAATCGCGGTTCGGCCCTCGCATCGACCTCCGCGCCCGAGGCGCTCAGCCTCGCGTCGACCAGGCCGACCAACCCGTTCAACGAGTCGGTCAGCGTCGTGTTCGACAACCAGAACCTGGCGACACCCTATAAGAGCAAGACCGACACGAACCGCGCGACCTTGGGCTTCGCACTACGCCTGCCGCACAAATGGGCGGTCGGTTTCGATTATACGTGGAACTGGTCCAAGGCATCGTTCGAATATACCGGGCTGCCGATCGATCAGGTCGGATTCCAGTGCGCGCGAGTCGGCGTCACGCCCTCGAATGTCGGCACCGGACTGAATCAGTGCAGCCCGTCGTTCGGCGCGGTCTCGACCGATCCGCGCGCGGCGATCAATATCATCACCAACCCGGATTTCTCGGCCTATCTCAATCCCAATCCCAACGTCTTCGGAAAATATTCAACGACGCTGTCGACGCCGTCGCTGCGTCTGTCCGGTCCGGTATTCGCGCTGCCGGCGGGGCCGGTCAACTTCTCCGGGCTGCTGCAGCGCAATATCGCGCGCACCAAATTCGGTTACCAGCAGACCGACACTTATGGCAGCGCGTTGAACCCCGTTCCGCTCCGGCAGCAGTTCATCGTTTTCGCGCCGGCCGAGCAGGGGGCGACATCGGTATACGGCGAGGTGCGCATTCCCCTGTTCTCCCCTCGCAACGCCACGACGTTGCTGCAAAACCTCGCGATCCAGGCGTCTGTGCGGCACGACAGCTACAAGACGACCGCCTACAAGACAAATGCCGGGGTCTCGTCGCTGTCGTTCGACGACGCGATCGGCAGTATCGGCGGTCTCACGCAGTCCGCCACGAACCAGTCGACCAATTACACGATCGCAGGCGAATACTCGCCAGTCACGGGTATCACGTTCCGCGGCAGCTACGGCACGGGATATCTGGAGCCTACCGTCAATCAAGTTGTAGCCAACGCCGGCGACGGTAATCTGCGCATACAAGACCCGCTTCGCGGCAATACCGTTCAAGGCGGGCTATATACGGTGGTCCAGGGTGGTCTGGGGTTCGATTTCAAGCCGGAAACGTCCACCAGCTATTCGTTCGGTATCATCCTCCAGCCGCTTTTCGTGCCTGGCGACCTGAGACTGTCCGCGGACTATACGAAAATCAGAAAAACAAACGAGATAACGTCGCCGAATATCTTCGACCTGTTGCTGAACCCCGATCGCTATCCGGGGCGCGTCGTTCGTGCGCCGCTCACCGCCGCCGATACCGCTCTTGGATATACCGGTGGCGCCTTCACCAGCTTCAACGTCACGCAGATCAACCTCTTCAAATCCTATGTCACGGCGGTCGATTTCCAGGCCGACTATACCTTCACGGCAGGCAAGGCGGGGCAGTTCCATGCCTATGTATCCGCGTCGTGGGAGCCGGATTTCTATCGCCAGTTCGTCGTCAATTCGCCCAGTCTGAACTTCAGCGGCGCGATCGACGGTCCGCTGGAATGGCGCGGCAACGGTGGCATCGACTGGACGCTGGGCAATTTCAGTGTCCAGTATAACGCGCAATATTACGGGCCGTACCGCGTCTACAGCCCGACGGAAGGGGCGAGTGACGTCGCCTTCGATGTCAAGCTGCAGGGATCGAGCAAGATCCGCAGCCAGATCTATCACGACCTCTACGTGTCCTATACGATCCCTGCCTCGTCCGGAATCCTGCGCGGCGTGAAGGTTTCGGGCGGAATCCAGAACCTGTTCAACACCTCGCCGCCGATCATCGCA
Organism: Sphingomonas bacterium; assembly: GCF_903644055.1. GTDB lineage: Bacteria > Pseudomonadota > Alphaproteobacteria > Sphingomonadales > Sphingomonadaceae > Sphingomonas_I. The sequence goes on from NZ_CAHJXD010000068.1 coordinate 12,718, forward strand.
TCGCTGTCCTACGCGCAGGGCGGCTATAGCGGCTATGGCGATCCGCGGCTGCGGCGCTTCACGCTGACACTGCGGAAGGCGTTCGGAAATTGACTATGTGACCGGTGCGGCGGCAAGCCGCACCGGTCGGCCTGGCCATTCCTGATCGATCAAGGCCAACTCCAAACCGGCAGGCCGAGCCCGTAGCCGGCGAGATTAGACTAGCGGTAAATACTCCCGTTAAGAGGTAGAATTGATTGTGCCGACTACCTGAAATCGAGGGCTGGCAGTCATACAACTTCGCAATTCCGGATATCGCCGCTCCAGGATGACGTCTTCTTCGCCAAGGCTATGACGGCAGAACGGCGACGGCATCGATTTCGAAGACTATGCCGTCGAGCGCGAGTCTCGGCACCGGGATCAGGGTGCTGGCCGGCTTGTTCGATCCTGGGAATGCGGCATTCGTCTCGCGTGCGACGATCCTTTCGCGCTCACCGTCGTGATCCGCCGAGAGTATCGTCACCTTCACCACATGATCCATGCTCGATCCAACGGCTTCCAGAGCAAGTCGCAAATTAGCGAATGCGCCTTTGACCTGCCCTTCGAAGTCAGCGGCCAGGATCTTGCCGTCGACGTCGATCGCCATCTGCCCGGAGACATAAACCAGCTCCGTGCCGGCGGGCACGATCGTCACCTGACTGAAACCGTGCCTGGCGGGCTGATACAACTCGTCTGGATTTAGATATCGAACGGTCCGCCCTTCGGCTGATGCGGGGGCCATTTGCTGCTCTTGGCCGAGTGGCTTTTCCTGCGCGGTTGCCCGCCACCTCGTAGCCGACGTGCCGGGCAAGAGGTCTTTGTCAGATTTCGACATGAGCAGCCCTCGCGACATTCAGTGACCGCACAGCATAGTCGTGCGGTGATGACCGACCAAGTGTCTGTGGGCTGCCATCGACGCCGGTAGCGCCGCTTCTCTGCTCGGTGCCCCAGTGTAGTGAGGCGATATGAAGCCGGGACTGGAAAGAACGATCGGGCGCCTGCTACGATCGGTACACTCCGGCGAGCGCCATCTCGCCTGCCGTAATCGGCGGATCGCCGATGCACCGACGAACATCCTGCTCACCAGCCCGGCTTTCGCATGGGCGGGCGGAGAGGAGGCCCGAAGCTTCCATGCGATCCATCCTAATCAGGACAGATCGCCTCGCCGGCCAGTCCGCGGCAAAGCAGCCGGCAACGGAACCTATTCTTGGCGCGGGCGTAGATCGGTTCAGTTGCGTGTACTTAAGAACGGAGTCGTTATGACGGGATGGATCAAGCGGTCGCTCGTGGTCGGGCTGTTGGCGGGAACGGCGGCCGCGCCCGTTCTCGCGCAGCATCATGACGGGCCGAACGGCAATCGCAATTCACGCCAGGCCGTGAACTCCCGGCATGCGAATTACCGCGAAGTCACGACTTCGCGTGGCCACAAATGGCGCAAGGGTCAGCGCCTGGCCGCCAATCAGCGCCGCTATGTCGTCTCCGATTGGAACCAGCGCGGGCTACGGGCGCCGCCACGCGGTTACCAGTGGGTCCGCGAAGACAACAATACCGGGGACTTCATCCTGGTCGCGGCCGCGACGGGCTTGATCGCCAGCATCCTCAGCCAGTAGCCGCCTCTGTAGACGTTTTACTCTTGTCACCCCGGCCTTGAGCCGGGGTCCCGCTGCCTGCCAACTAACGCTGAGGAAGAAGCTGGACTCCGGCTCAAGGCCGGGATGACTTTTAGCTTGAACAGCAGCCTTAAGTGCCATCCGCTCGGCAGTTCATCTGGTCTAAGCGGCCACGGCATAAGACTCGCTTCTTAATAGGTCCGGCTTACCCGGAATGGCTTTCATGATCGCCGTCCGGACCGGCGGCACCGAAGCTCATGCCACCCCCGCCACCCTTTCCGGCCTGACGCGAGTCGTCCCTGCCGCCGCCATCGCCTTTGCTCCGTCCACCCGAACCGGACGGACGGACAGGACCTTGCATTGGAATCGACAGGTCGGACGGAACGGGGTCGAGCCCGAGCGCCTCGCGAATGAAGGCTCGCAGCGCGATGACAAGCTCGTCGGTGTGCACCGGCCGACCGGCGACCAGCTCTCGCGCTGCCCGCTCGGCCAGCCGCACATGCTTCTCCGTCCCGAGCAGAATGATGTCGGATAAAGCCGCCTCGACCGCGTCTCGCATCCGGCGCGCCCGATCGGAGCCGCCGCCGGGGATGGGCGAGGCCGCCGGATCCGTGTCCTCCGAAGCGGCGCTTGCCTCGTTCGTGCGGCGAAGATCGCGCAGGTGCGTGGGATCGACCGCCAGATTGCCGGTGAACGAGCCGCCGAGCGTCTTATAAGCCGCGATCAGCGTCCGCAGGCGCTCGTTGATCTGGCGGTTCTCGCGCTCGCGGCGCTGCTGGATGGTGTACATCGCCAACAGGCGAATGCCGACACCGATCAGCGTGATGAGCGCGAGCCCGCACAATGTCGAAAGCAGCGCCTGCCAGGAACTGAAATCCAGGCCCCGCATCCACCCTCCGTGTCGATCTGCGCCAAAGGAAGCGAAACGGCTGTACCAAGCGTCGCCGGTCGCATAGTAGTTGCTGCGCCTGCAATCGAGCAAGCAGCGATCTGCGGATCACGGGCATCGGCCGACGGAGCGGCATGAACGGACAGCGGCGATCCGGCCTGACGCGGGATCGTCTTGACTTCGGCGGTCAAGCAAAGGCAGGTCACACCCATGGTCCGCCGGCTCATCTCCCTGCTGCTCGCGGTCGCGCTGCTCGGCGTAACCGGACAGAGCGCGGCCTATGCGGCCAGCGCGCCGGTCCCGATGCAGTCGATGCACATGGCCACGGCAGACTGCATGATGATGGCGCAGGCCGCGCCGGAAAAGGCGACCGGGCTCGGCACGCACAGCAGCAAACATAAGGGCTGCACGCCGGCCGATTGCCTCAACTGCATGATCGCATGCGCCGGCATCGCGGCGGCGCTGCCCGACGAGCTGATGCCGTCGCTCGTCGCCTACGACCGGCGGACGATCCAGCGTCCAGGCCTCGCGCGCCCGATGCACGGCCGCTCGCTGCTACCCGACATACAGCCACCCATCGCCCTGATCTGACGGCATCGGCCTGGCCGTCTGCGCGCCACGGGTCCTCCCGTCGCGCGTGTCGTGCCCGGCCGTCATCCCTTCAGATCAGGAGCATTTCCATGAGAGCTCGTCTCTTCGCGCCGCTGCTCGCGGCGATTCCGGGCCTTGCGTTCGCGGGGCCGCTCACCTTCGAGGCGGCGCTGCGCCAGGCGCAGGCCACCGCGCCCTCGCTCAAGGCCACGTCGCTCGGCGCCGATGC
>NZ_CAHJXD010000069.1 GCF_903644055.1 Sphingomonas bacterium
GAGCGGGCGTAGCTCAGGGGTAGAGCACGACCTTGCCAAGGTCGGGGTCGAGGGTTCGAATCCCTTCGCCCGCTCCAGCACGATCATCGACCAGTGCGATCGAGCTCTGCTTTCCGGCGCTGCAACGGCGGGCACATGCAGCAAAAACCCCAATTTTCGCGCATCCGTTAATGTTGTTTTACATTCTTAACCCTCTTTTACGTTGCGATTCCGTATCTTTTCTGGCAGTAAACCTTCCGTACCGGTTTTTCGGCCTGCGACATCTACTTGGGGATTTGTCCGTGAGAAAATCTTTCATCGGCATTGCCGGCGCATTGGCGCTCGGGTTGACGGTCGCTCCCGCGAGCGCCGCGATCATCACGACTGCGACACAGACGATCAACTTCGGCGGGCCGACGGATTTCACGCAAATTCAGACGTTCGCGTTGTTCGACAGCAATCTCGGCACGCTGAAGTCGATCAACGTCTATGATTCCTACGGGATCACATCGACCGTGAACATCACCAACAATGCCGGCTCTTCGTCGACGGGATATGCCCGGACCGATTCGACATTCGATCTGCTCGCGGCCGATGCCAATCAAAACGCCGTGTTTATCTCCTTGCTTCCACAGCTCGAAGCGTTGGGCCAGAAGGTCAATTACACCTTGGGGGCTGGCGGCTCCACCAGCGGCAACAGCAATTCCACGACGCAGGTAAACGACTTCGTAAGCGATACGACGGCTGCCGATCTGGCCTATTTCGCGGTTTCGGGTGGCGGAAATTCTTCGGTCACCGGCAAGACGTTCACCTCGACCGTGCAATCCAATACGGGCGGCAACACGTCCAGTTCCCAGGTTACAACCGGCACGGGAAGCTTCAAGATCTTCTATACGTACGACGATTCCACGGCGGTGGTCGCGGTTCCGGAGCCGGCAAGCTGGGGGATGATGATCCTCGGCTTTGGCATGATGGGTGCTCTGGCGCGGCGTCGCTCGATGGTTCTTGCAAACGGCTGAGCCTTTGCACGGTGGGGATGAAACGGGGGCGGGCGAAAGCTCGCCCCTATTTTTTCGGCCGCGCCGATGATGGATTTCATGGAGCTCGATCGCCGGATCCAGGCGGTCGAAAAGAAGCTCAAGGCCCTCGAGAAATATGTTCGCAGCGATGCGTTCAAAACCTGGCGCCGGGTGATCGGCGGTATCCTGTCGATTTCGGTCGCGCTGGCGGTTGCCCTCTACGTCTATCGCTATGCGCAGATGGCGCACGCCAGGATACAAAGGGTGGATGCGTCGCTGGCGATCGATGCCCCTTCCTACGAATCGCCGTTCTGCCGATGGATATATAGCGACAACGCCCAATATACCGACTGCCTTCGTGGCGAGCAGATCGCTTTCATCAAGTTCGAAAAGGCCTGGCACGCCAACAAGCAAATCGGAGACTTGCGGGAACAGATGATCACCTGTTTCAACGCATCTCAGAATGAGGGAGGAATAAGCTGGCGATCGGCCGCCGAATGCGCGGAACTCGACAGCGAAGACTTGAACGGCACCAGTCATTGATCGCCTCATCTATGCCGAGACGATCCTCTCCTGTAAGGGGAGGTAGCTGATGAAGGCGGACGGAGAGTATCCCGCCATGGAGAGGGCGACACCCTCCGTCGTCGCTACGCGATGCCGCATCCCCTTTGAGGACCATATTCGTGCGCGAACTGGCTCCAGAGGCTGTCCTGTTCAAGCTGAACGTCACCCCGGCCTTGTGCCGGGGTCCCGCTTCTTCCTCAGCGTTGGTAGGCAGCGGGACCCCGGCTCAAGGCCGGGGTGACGAAGGTCCAACGGCAACAGGAGAGGCGCTAAGCATATGATCAGCGCGCGATGCGATCGAAATATAGATAGCGCGGATCGAACGCCGCGATGCGGATCAGGCCTACCAGATCGCCGATTTCGACACGACCGCTCCGAAAATCCAGCAGCCCCGCCTCGCGCATCTGCCGCAGCGTCCGGTTTACGTGCACCGGCGTGAGCGAGGTCGCATCGGCGAGATCGACCTGGGTCAGCGGCAGCGCATAGCCGGATCGATCGGCGAGCCCGACCACCTCCAGCCGCGCGCGCAGCTCGCAAAACAGATGCGCGACGCGCGCCATCGCGGATCGGCCGAGCGAGGCGATCCACTCCCGGTGGATCGCGGCATCCACCGCGGTCGAGAACCACAGCATGCGCGCCAGATGCGGCTCCTCATCGGTCACTTTGCGCAACGCCTGATGCGGTGCGATCGCGAGTTTGGCCGGAGACAGCGCAACCACGTCATGATCGAGATATTTCAGCACGAAGGCGTGCAGATCGACGAAGTCGCCGGGAACGTGGATCGCCAGGATCTGGCGCCGCCCATCGACCAAGGTGCACTGGCGCGAAACAAACCCTTCCACGAGCAGCTTGCTGACATCTTGATCGACGTGCGCGCGGCATATGATGGAGCGCGGCGCATAGCTTTCCACGTCGCTTATCGCGCGATCGAGGCTGTCGGCCTCTTCCTCGGTGATCCGGTCCGACCGCCGCAATTTGGTCAGCAGCGATGAAGTTACGCCGCCCAATACCTCATCAGTCATCGTTTAGGATCAGCCCCGCAAGCTCCCTAAGCCATCGATCCCCCGTGGCCTCGGGCTTCATGTCCATGGTAGCGACTGGTAACAAAATCTATTGATCCTGGTTAAGGCGCGCTTTTTCCACCAGTAGAACGTAATGATTCTAGAAGCATCAGCTTCTTCGCGAGATCGGGGCGCCACGCATCACCTCTGCGGGGATCGTTGACAAGACGCCGCCAGCGCTGTGTCGCCCCATCCAGATCACCGGAGAGCGCCTCGGCCAGCCCCAGGAAATATTCGGGCGCCGGATCGGCAGGGCTCAGCATCGCCGCATGTTCGAAGGCATAGACCGCCGGCGGCGTGACCGCGCCATCGGCATAGTGAACCAGGGCGTTGCCGAGCCCCATCCAGAGCATGGCGCTCTTGGGGGTGCGTGAGATCGCGCCGCGCAGGATGCCGATCGCATAGGCCGGATCGCCGTTGCGGATGAAGGCATCGGCGGTATCGAGCACCTGCGCATCGACGCCGAGCCGATCCATCCATCGTCCGCGCTCATCGGCGAAGACGGTTTCGCTTGGCGGAGAAGCGGCGATGTCGGCCGCCGGATGCCCGGCCAATGACGGATGGCCCTGCCACTCGTAGCCCGCCGCGGCGATGGCGACCACCGCGCCGACCAGCATCGACAGCCCGCGATGGCGCCCCGCCACCAGCCGTAACAAGACGAGCAGCCCCACCGCGAGCAGGCCGAAGATCAGCCAGCCCATCAGCGTTTCCGCCGCAACTGCCCGGCCGCCAAGGTGCCGCCCACCGCGACGAGCGCCAAAGGCGCGATCCAGAGCGGCCATGTCGTGCGATCGACGGGGGGCTTGTAACTCACCCATTGGCCGTAACGCGCGATCAGCCAGGCACGGATCGCCTCCGGCTGCTCGCCGGTGGCGATGCGTTGGCGGACGAGGCTGCGCATATCGCCGGCCAGTTCGGCGTCGCTGTCGGCGATCGACTGGCCCTGGCAGACGAGACAGCGCAGCGTCTCCATCAACGCCTTGGCCCTGGCTTCCTGCGCGGGATCGGGGAGCTGGACATTGGCGAGCGGCGCCGCCGGCATATTGCTGTCGGCCCACAGGGTCGCCGTGAAGAACGAAGCGATCAGCGTCGCGAGAACGGCGGATCTCATGCCGCCGCCTTCAGCGCGGCGACGACCGCGCCGATGTCATCGTCGGCGATCGGACCGATCTTCTGGAAGCGGATCACGCCCTTGCCGTCGACCACGAACGTCTCCGGAACGCCCGAGCTGCCGAAATCGATCTGGATGCGGCTGTCCTGATCCAGCCCGATCCGCTGATAGGGATTGCCGTACCGCCCGATATAGCGGGCGACGTCCTCGGGCCGATCGCGCAGCGCGATTCCGACGATCGGCGCCCCCCTCGCCGCCAGCGCGCGCAATTGCGGCGCCTCCGCCGCGCAGGGCACGCACCAGCTCGCGAAAAAATTGACAAGATGCGGCTTGCCCGTCGCGAGATCGCCGCTCGACAGGCCGGATATCGCCGCATCGGTCGCGGGCAGCGCGAAGGCGGGCACCCGCACGCCGATCATGTGCGAGGCGATGCTGTGATCGTCTGGCTTGCGGAGACCGAGGACGAACGCGCTCGCCAGGCCGATGAAGATCGCCAGCGGCAGCCAGAGCTTCGCCTGCCCCGTCATGCCCAGGCCTCCGCCTTGCGCCGGTCGGCGCGCCGTTCGCGCCCGACGCGGCCCAGCAACGCCAGCGCGCCGCCGATCGCGACGAGTGCCCCGCCGCCCCAGATAAAGGTGACGAAGGGCTTCCACCACAGGCGGAGCTGCCAGCGCCCCTCGCCGGCCGACTGGCCGAGGACGGTATAGAGCTGGCCATCGAGCATCGTTTGGATCGCGGTCTCGTTGGTCTGGGTCGGCGGCGCCCAATAGGTGCGGGCCTGGGGGTGGAGGGCGAAGGTGGCTGAGGTGCCGCGGCGGACGGTGAGCGTGGCGTCGAGCGCGGTCCAGCCGGGGCCGAAATCGGGGCTGATATCGCTGAGGGTGACGCGGTAGGGGCCGATCGCGACGGTATCGCCGATCCGTGCGGCGACGAGGCGTTCCTGCGTGAAGGCGCTTTCGCTCGCCATTCCGAACAGGCTGACCGCGATACCAAAATGCGCGATGACCATGCCCCAAAGGTGCAAAGGAGTACGCCGAAGGTTACGCCCGTAGAGCGGCAGGAGGCTCGCAAGCCCCACCCCCGCCGCCACCGCGAGCCCGAGCAACGGCAACAGGCCGATCGCCGGATGAAGCCGATAGGCCCCGATCAGCACGAGCAGGAGCAGTGCCGCCGGAAGAGCCAGGCGGCGCGCGATCAGCCCGAGCTGCTCGCGCCGCCAGCGCATCATCGGCCCCGCCGCGAGTGCGATCATCAGCACCAGCGCCAGCGGCCCGGCGGTCGCGTTGAAATATGGCGGGCCGACCGAGAGTTTCTCTCCCATCGCGTCCATCACCAGCGGATAGAGCGTGCCGATCAACACGATCCCGAGGATCACCGAGAGCAGGAGATTGTTGATGACCAGCGCGCCCTCGCGGCTGACGACGTCGAAGCGCGAGCCTTCGCGCACCGTGCCGATCCGAACCGCGAACAGCGCCAGCGCGCCGCCGATGTAGAGCAGAAGTAGCATCAGCAGGAAGCTGCCGCGCCGGGGATCGACCGCGAAGGCATGGACGCTCGTCAATATGCCCGAGCGCACGAGGAAGGTGCCGACCATGCTCATCGAGAAGGCGACCACCGCCAGCATCACCGTCCAGGCGCGCAGCCCGTCGCGCGTCGCGAGCACGGTCACCGAATGGAGCAAGGCGGTCGCCGCCAGCCACGGCATCAGCGAGGCATTCTCGACCGGATCCCAGAACCACCAGCCGCCCCAGCCGAGCTCGTAATAGGCCCAATAGCTACCGGCGGTGATCCCCAGCGTCAGGAACACCCATGCCCCCAGCACCCACGGTCGCATCGCGCGCGCGAAGGCCGGGCCGACGTCGCGCGTCACCAGGGCGCCGATCGCGAAGGAGAAGGCGATCGAGAGCCCGACATAGCCGAGGTACAGCGTCGGCGGATGGAAGGCCAGGCCGGGGTCCTGGAGCAAGGGGTTGAGCCCCTGCCCCGCCGCCGCCGCCGGATCGAGCCGCGCGAACGGGTTGGAGGCGAACAGCAGGAAGGCATAGAAGCCGAGCGCGATCACCGCCTGCCCGCCCAGGGTCGCGATCAGCGTCCGCTCGGGCAGGCGCCGCTCGAGCAGCGCCACCGCCGCGCCGCCGAGCGCGAGGATCGACACCCACATCAGCATCGATCCCTCGTGATTCCCCCACGCGCCCGCGAAGCGATAGAGCAAGGGCCGCGCCGCGCTGTCATTGTCGGCGACGAGGCGGACCGAAAGGTCGACCTCGACGAAGACGGCGATCAGGCAGGCGAAGGCGATCGCGGTGAGGATCGCCTGCGCGACGGCAACGGGGCGGAGAAGGCTTTCGAACCCACCCCCAGTTTGGTCATCCCGGCGCAGGCTGGGATCTCCGGATATAGAGTTCGCGCTTGCCTCACGAGATCCCAGCTTTCGCTGGGATGACGGATTTAGGACAGAAACGGCCAGCACCAGTTGCAGCGCGCACAGGGCCGCGCCCAGCCAAAGCGCGGCGAGGCCCGCTTCGGCGATCATTTCAGGCTGGCCGATTTGTGCATCGCGCCCGCGACCTGCGGCGGCATGTAGCGCTCGTCATGCTTGGCGAGGATCTGGTCGGCGACGAACAGGCCCGTACCGTCGAAACGCCCGTCGGCGACGACCCCCGATCCCTCACGGAACAGCGCGGGGACGATGCCGCTGTAGCGTACCGCCACGCTCGCCCGGCCATCGGTGACGAGGAAACGGATCGTGACGCCATCGGGCAGCCGCGCGAGCGATCCGCGCGTCACCATCCCGCCCAGCCGCACCGCGCGCCCCGGCGGCAGATGATCGCGCACCGCATCGCCCGGCGTGTAGAAATAGGAGGCCTGATCCTTGAGCGCCGACATCGCGAGCAGCGCCGCCGCGACGATCGCCGCCACCGCCAGCAGGGCCAGCGTGAGCCGTTGGTTCTTGGCCTTCATCTATCGTTCGCGGAGCGCGTCCGCCCTCCGCTCGGCGCGGCGCAGCGCGGCGAAGCTCCAGGCGACGAGCGCGAGCGTGCCCAGCACCGCCACCGCATAGGCCGCCAGCACGAAGCTCCACCCTCCCGTCATCCCGCCGCCATCCGCCGCAACCGTGCCTCGACCCTGGCATCGGCCAGCAGCGCGCGCATCCGCATCAGCACGATGCTGGTGAACAGCAGAGTGAATCCCAGGAACGCCAGCGGCAGCGGCCAGAGCAGGCTGCGGTCGATCGTCGTCCCTGAAAGCCCGATACTCTGGCCCTGATGCAAGGTGCGCCACCACAGCACGGAGAAATGGATGACGGGGAGGTTGACCGCACCGATCAGCCCGAACAGCGCGGTGATCCGCTGCCCGCCCTGCCCGCGCCCCGCCGCGTTGGCGAGCGCGATATAGGCCAGATAGAGAAAGAACAGGATCAGCATCGAGGTCAGTCGCCCATCCCATTCCCACCAGGTGCCCCAGGTCGGCCGTCCCCAGATCGAGCCCGACGCGAGGCAGATGCCCGCGAACACCGCGCCCGGCGGCGCCAGCGCGCGCCCCGCGACCGCCGCCAGCGGGTGCCGCCAGACGAGCTGCAT
>NZ_CAHJXD010000070.1 GCF_903644055.1 Sphingomonas bacterium
GGAGAGCCCCGCCGCGCTCGCCGATCGCGTCGCCAGCCCCGGCGGCAGCACGCGGCGCGGCCTCGACGTCCTCGACCAACCCGTGGCGCTTCCCGCCTTGCTGCGCGAGACGCTCGACGCCGCGATCCTGCGCAACCGCGAGATGGCGGCCGCGGCGCGGGGTCCGTCCTGACGCCGAACTCACGTTTTCATCTTGAACCGGGATGACGTGAGGGGATCAGACCCCGTGATACGCCCGATACCAGTCGACGAATCGCGGCACGCCCGCGTCGATCGTCGTCGTCGGCGCGAAGCCCAGGTCGGCGGCGATCGCGCCGATATCGGCGAAGGTGGCGGCGACGTCCCCCGGCTGCATCGGCAGCAGTTCCCGGATCGCCGTCCGCCCGCACGCCTGCTCGATCAGCCCCACGACGCGCTCGAGCTCTTCCGAACGCGAATTGCCGATATTGTAGAGCCGGTGCGGCCCCTTGCTTCCCCCCGGCTTCTCCGCGCCGTCGTCGGGCGGCGGATGATCGAGTGCCGCGATCACGCCCGCGACGATATCGTCGATATAGGTGAAGTCGCGCCGCATCCGGCCCCGGTTGAACAGCGCGATCGGCTTGCCCGCCAGGATCGCCTCGGTGAACAGCCACACCGCCATGTCGGGGCGTCCCCATGGGCCGTAGACGGTGAAGAAGCGCAGCCCCGTCTGCGGCAGGCGATAGAGATGCGCATAGGTCTCGCTCATCAATTCGTCGGCGCGCTTGGTCGCGGCGTAGAGCGAGACGGGATGGTCGGCGCGGTCCTCGACACGGAACGGCAGGCGCTCGTTGCCGCCATAGACCGAGGAGGAGGAGGCATAGACGAGGTGGCGCACCCGCCGCCGCCGCGCCAGTTCGAGCAGATTGACGTGCCCGGCGAGGTTGCTGCGGACATAGGCGCGCGGATTCTCGATCGAATGGCGCACCCCCGCCTGCGCGCCGAGATGGACGATCGCGTCGATCGCTTCGCCCGCCATCGCGGCATCGAACGCCGCATCGTCGGCGAAATCGACCTCGACGAAACGGAAGGCGCCGCCCGGCGCCTCGATCGCCGCGATCCGATCGCGCTTCAGCCGCACCGAATAATAAGGATTGAGATCGTCGATGCCGATCACGCTCTCGCCCCGCGCGATCAGCGCGCGCGCGACGTGGCTGCCGATGAAGCCGGCGGCGCCGGTGACGAGTATGGGCACGCCTCCGCTTGTGCCGTCCGAGCCTTGCTTAGGCAATGCCGCGTTGCAAAGCCGTCATGGCGCGATAGGAGCGTTGCCGAACCGTTCGGCGGCATGGGGTAGAATATGCGCATCACGATGATCGGCACGGGCTATGTCGGGCTCGTCTCCGGCGCCTGCTTCTCCGATTTCGGACATAATGTGATCTGCGTCGACAAGGACGAAGCCAAGATCGATGGCCTCAAGGCGGGCAGGATGCCGATCTACGAGCCGGGCCTCGATGCGCTGGTCGCCACCAACGTCAAGGCGAACCGCCTGTCCTTCACCACCGATCTCGCCGCCGGCGTCGCCGAGGCCGATGCGGTGTTCATCGCGGTGGGCACGCCCTCGCGGCGCGGCGACGGCCATGCCGACCTCTCCTACGTCTATGCCGCGACGCGCGAGATCGCCAAGGCGATCCGGGGCAAGACGGTGATCGTCACCAAATCGACCGTCCCCGTCGGCACCGGCGACGAGGTCGAGCGGATCATCCGCGAGGAGGCGCCGGACGCCGAGGCCTATGTCGTCTCCAACCCCGAATTCCTCCGCGAGGGGGCGGCGATCGGCGATTTCAAGCGCCCCGATCGCGTCGTCGTCGGCACCGAGGAGGAGGCCGCCAAGGAGGTGATGCGCGCGGTCTATCGCCCGCTCTACCTCAACCATTCGCCGATCCTGTTCACCGCGCGGCGGACGAGCGAGCTGATCAAATATGCCGCCAACGCCTTCCTCGCGACCAAGATCACCTTCATCAACGAGATCGCCGATCTCTGCGAGGCGGTGGGCGCCAACGTCCAGGACGTGTCGCGCGGGATCGGCCTCGATAACCGGATCGGTTCGAAATTCCTCCACGCCGGCCCCGGCTACGGCGGCTCCTGCTTTCCCAAGGATACGCTGGCGCTGCTCAAGACCGCCGACGACAGCGACAGCCCGATGCGCGTCGTGGAAGCCGTGGTGAAGGTCAACGACGCCCGCAAGCGCGCGATGGGGCGCAAGGTCATCAAGGCGATGGGCGGCGACGTGCGCGGCAAGACCGTCGCCATTTTCGGCCTCACCTTCAAGCCCAACACCGACGACATGCGCGACGCCCCCAGCCTCGCGGTGATCCAGGCGCTCCAGGATTGCGGGGCGACGGTGCGCGCGCACGATCCCGAGGGCATCGAGCAGGCCGCCAAGGTCCTCAAGGACGTGCAATTCTTCGACGATCCCTATTCGGCGGCCGAGGGCGCGCATGCGGTGGTGCTCGTCACCGAATGGGATGCCTATCGCGCGCTCGATCTCGGGCGGCTCAAGGAATTGCTCGCCGATCCCGTGCTGGTCGATCTGCGCAACGTCTATCCGATCGACGAGGTCGAGCGCGCGGGGCTGCGCTACGAAGGCGTCGGGCGCGGCCATACCGGCGTCGGCGAATTGCAGAAGGCCTGACGCGGTGCCGTCGATCGTCGCGGTCGACATCGGCGGCACCCATGCGCGCTTCGCGCTGGCGGAGGTGGCGGGCGGCACGGTCGTGTCGCTCGCGCCGGAGCTGACGCTCAAGACCGTCGAGTACGCGAGTTTCGCGCTCGCCTGGCGCGCGTTCGTGGCCACGCTAGGCGGCAGCCCTCCGCGCGCGGCGGCGATCGCGATCGCCGCGCCGGTCGATGGCGAGACGATCGAGCTCACCAACAATCCCTGGGTGATCCGCCCCGCGACGCTCGCCGCCGAGCTCGGCATCGACGATTTCCTGCTGGTCAACGATTTCGGCGCGGTCGCGCATGCGGTGGTGGCGGTCGGTCCGGAGCATCTCCGCCATATCTGCGGGCCGGACGCGCCGCTGCCCGCAAGCGGCGTAATCAGCGTCGTCGGACCGGGCACGGGTCTCGGCGTCGCGCAGATCCTTCGCGATGAGCACGGGCTGCACGTCATCGAGACCGAGGGCGGCCACATCGATTTTGCGCCGCTCGACTCGATCGAGGATGCGATCCTCGCCGCTTTGCGCAGGCGCTACGCCCGCGTCTCGGCGGAGCGGATCGTCTCGGGGCCCGGACTGGTCGAAATCCACGACGCGCTGGCGGGGATCGAGGGCCGGGCGGCGGCGCCGCGCGAAGCCAAGGCGCTGTGGACCGCCGCGCTGGCGGGCGGCGATCCGCATGCCGCCGCC
>NZ_CAHJXD010000071.1 GCF_903644055.1 Sphingomonas bacterium
TCTTCCGATCTCGGCGGTGGCGGCGGTGCTGATCCACGAAGCGATCGGCGACCAGCTCACCTGCGTGTTCGTCGATCATGGCCTGATGCGGCTCGGCGAGGCCGAGCAGGTGGTGGCGCTGTTCCGCGAGCATTATGGCATCCCGCTCGTCCATGTCGACGCGAGCGAGACCTTCCTCGGCGGGCTCGCGGGCCTTACCGATCCCGAGGCCAAGCGCAAATATATCGGCAAGACCTTCATCGAAGTGTTCGAGGAAGAGGCCAGGAAGATCGGCGGCGCCGACTTCCTCGCGCAGGGCACGCTCTATCCCGACGTGATCGAAAGCGTCAGCTTCACCGGCGGCCCATCGGTGACGATCAAGAGCCACCACAATGTCGGCGGCCTGCCCGCGCGGATGAACATGAAGCTCGTCGAGCCGCTGCGCGAATTGTTCAAGGACGAGGTCCGCGTGCTCGGGCGCGAACTCGGCCTGCCGCAGGCGTTCGTCGGCCGCCACCCCTTTCCCGGCCCCGGCCTCGCGATCCGCATCCCCGGCGAGGTGACGAAGGAGCGCTGCGACATCCTCCGCAAGGCGGACGCCGTCTATCTCGAGGAAATCCGCGCCGCCGGCCTCTACGATGCGATCTGGCAGGCGTTCGCGGTGCTGCTGCCGGTGCGCACCGTCGGCGTGATGGGCGATCACCGCACCTACGACAGCGTCTGCGCGCTCCGCGCCGTCACCTCGACCGACGGCATGACCGCCGACGTCTACCCCTTCGACGCCGCCTTCCTCGCGCGCGTCGCGACGCGGATCGTCAACGAGGTCGCGGGCATCAACCGCGTCACCTACGATTACACCAGCAAACCGCCGGGGACGATCGAGTGGGAATGATTCGGGGTCTTTCCGGCTATCGCGATCAATCGTCCTCCTGCCTTCAAATCATTGAATAATCCCAAACCGGCTCGATACCTCGATCGATTAGCTGTGACCGACCGCGACAGCGGCGTGATCCTCGCGGCGACTGCGCAGCCCAGCCTCCTTCCGCTCCGAATAGCGATCGACAAGCTGAGCGACATGCGGGCGCATCAGCACCGTCATCCGCACCAGCTCCTCCATCACGTCCACGATTCGGTCATAGTAACTGGACGGGCGCATCCGGTCGTCTTCGCCGAATTCCTTATAAGCCATGGCGACCGAAGACTGGTTCGGGATTGTAAACATCCGCATCCAGCGGCCGAGCAGGCGGAGCGTATTTACGCTATTGAACGATTGCGATCCGGCTGACACCTGCATGACGGCAAGGGTACGGCCCTGCGTGGGGCGCATGCCTCCCATCGACAGCGGCAGATGATCGATCTGCGCCTTCATCACGCCGGTGATCTGGCCGTGCCGCTCGGGGCTGCACCAGACATGCCCCTCCGACCACATCGACAGTTCGCGCAGCTCGTGAACGGCGGGATGGTCATCACCGACAGCTTGGTCAGGCAGCGGCAAGTCGGACGGATCGAAGATGCGCGTATCGGCGCCAAATAAGCGGAGCAGGCGTGCCGCCTCCTCTACGCACAGGCGGGAGAAGGAGCGCTGACGAAGCGAACCGTAGAGCAGCAATATGCGAGGCGGCGGCAGGTCGGTGCCAAGCCCCATCCCCGGTCGGTCGACGACGAACGACCGATCGAGCGCGGGAAGATGATCCGGATCGGGCAAGGCGCGGACACGGCTCATCCGAAACCCTTGATGGGGTAGGTGGCCGCGGGTCCGCACCGCGATGAAAATTGCGCCGTAGCGGCAATGATGGTGGGCGCCGCGCTCCGATCAGCGGCGACATAGCCGAGCTTGCGGAAGAACGACCCTTGACCCGTTGTGAGCAGATGAAGCCGAATGACCGCAGATGCCGCAACCGCCTCCAATCGCTCTACGATCATGCGGCCATAGCCGTGACCGCGGCGGGTCGGCAGGATGACCAGCGACCATAGCAGGCGATCTGGGCCTGGACCTTCCAGTCCAATAAACCCGATCAGTCCTTGATCGTCGGACATGCTGAAAAACATCTGATCGGGACCGCCCAGGTCATCGGTCGGTAGCTGCGCCGCATCGAACGCCAGCCGTAGGACATCGCCGCCGTGGACGATTTCGGAGAAATAAATGTCCATCATACCCGCGCTCCTGCCTCATACCAGGGCCGCGTGCGCTTCACGATCGCGACGACCGAAAGCATCACTGGCACCTCGACAAGCACGCCGACGACGGTGGCGAGCGCCGCGCCGGAGTTGAGCCCGAACAGGCTGATCGCGGCGGCAACCGCCAGCTCGAAGAAGTTGGATGCGCCGATCAGCGCCGCAGGCGCGGCAACGCACCACGCAACCCCGAAGTGACGGCTCAGCCAATAGGCCAGACCAGCGTTGAAATAGACCTGGATCAAGATGGGCACCGCGATGAGCGCAATGACCAGCGGATGCGCGATGATCGCCTGCCCCTGAAACCCGAACAGGAGCACGAGCGTGGACAGCAGCGCGACGAGCGAGATGGGACCAAGCCGTCCGAGCAGGCGATCCAGAGCCCGCTGCCCTACTGCGCCGATCACCAAGCGGCGGATGATCTGGGCGACGACGACCGGCGCGACGATATAAAGCGCAACCGAGATCAGGAGCGTGTCCCACGGCACGGTAATCGAGGCGACGCCGAGCAGCAGGCCGACCAGGGGCGCGAAGGCGAACACCATGATGACGTCGTTCAACGCGACCTGGCTCAGCGTGTAGGTCGGATCGCCCTCGCAGAGGTTGGACCAGACGAACACCATCGCCGTGCAGGGCGCTGCCGCAAGCAATATTAGGCCGGCAATGTAGGAGCTGACGTCAGCTGCCGGCAAAAGTGAGCGGAACAACCAGCCCAGAAAGATCGAGCCGAGCAGCGCCATCGAGAAGGGCTTCACTGCCCAGTTGATGAACAACGTCACCCCGACGCCCTTCCAATGCTGTCGAACCGAGCCCAGCGCGCCGAGGTCGATCTTGAGCAGCATCGGAATGATCATCAGCCATATCAGCACCGCGACCACGAGGTTGACGCGCGCCACCTCGGCCGCCGCGATCGCCGCGAACAGCCAGGGCAGCAGATAGCCGAGTGCAATCCCGACCACGATGCACATCGCTACCCAGATGCTGAGGTAGCGCTCGAACGTACTGATCGCAGGTGGCGTCGACCGGGCTGCGGTCACGCGACGATCCTGTTGCCTGCGGCGTCGATGACCTTCTCGCCATCTTCCTTGGTGAAAGCTTCACGCTGCCCGCTCGGCAGCAGATCGAGCACTTCCTCGGAAGGGCGGCATAGCTTTACGCCGAGCGGCGAGACAACGATCGGCCGGTTGATGAGTATGGGGTGCTCGATCATCGCATCGATAAGATGGTCATCGCTCAGATTGGGATCGTTTAAGCCGAGTGTTGCGTAAGGCGTACCCTTCTCGCGCAGCAGCGCACGGGGAGTGACGCCCATTCGCGCGATCAGCGATACAAGCCTGGACCTGTTCGGCGGGGTCTTCAGATATTCGATGACGTGCGGCTCGATACCGGCGTTCTGGATCATCGCGAGCGTGTTGCGCGACGTCCCGCACTCAGGATTATGATAGATGATGATGTCGATGGTCATGTCAGCCTTCAGCAGCAGGGGGTGAGCTCGGCGATCAGCGGCTCGCAAAGCTCGGCCTTGCCGCCGCAGCAATCCTTCACGAGAAAGAGGGTCAGCAGCTTCAGCTGCTCCAGATCGGCGCGATAGTTGATGACCCGGCTGCGGCGCTCCGATCGAATGAGGCCCGCACGCGCAAGCGTCGCCAGATGCACCGACATCGTGTTCTGCGGCACACCGAGCGCCTTCGCGACCTCGCCAGCAGCAAGCCCTTCGGGCGCGTACCGGACCAGAAGCCGGAAGGCGTCGAGGCGGGTGCCCTGCGCAAGTGCCCCCAGCGCGGAGATCGCCGAATCGTTATCCATGTATCTACGATAGTGGATATAGTGATTAGCGGCAAATGCTGTTTGAAGGCAGCACGACGGAGCGGATGCTCGTCACACCCAAATGCCGAACGTCCGCTGCCACTGATTTCACGGGATCTAAGTAGCATTACCAACAGCGCGCTTTCGGCAGCCGAAATACCAGACCTCGAGACAAGGAGGCAACCATGAGTTCATCCATCGAGAAGCCCGCCAGCGAGCTCCGGCACGCCGTCATACTTTGCCATCCGAAGCCGGGAAGCTTCATCACAGCGTTGCCGACGTCTATTGCGATGAAGTCGAGCGCTGTGGTCAGAAGACGGTCGTTCGCGACCTCTACCGCTTGGGCTTCGACCCAATCCTGAAAGCCGAGGAGATGCCGGCCGTCGGCGCGGAACCGGGCCCTGACGTCCAGACAGAGCTAACTCACCTTTCAGGCTGCGATGTTTTCACGCTGATCTACCCGATCTGGTTCGGCACGCCTCCCGCCATGTTAAAGGGTTATATCGAGCGCATATTCGGCTCGGGCGTGACTCCGCAGAACGTGCTTTTGCGCAACCGCCTGGGCTTTCTGACTGCGAAGCGGCTGCTGATCTTCACCACGTCGGCCACCAAAGACCTCTGGTTGGACGAGCAGGGCCAGGTGGCATCGCTTCGGCAGGTGTTTGACCGCTACCTTGCCCACGCGTTCGGCATGGCCCTCGAGAAGCATGTTCACTTTGGCCACATCCTGCCAGGCACCCGCGCCCGCTGGATCGACCAGAACCTCTATGACGTGCGCCAGGAACCGAGGCGCGTCTGCGCCGAGGTGTTGGCTGCGACCCGTCACACCGCGCCCGCCAAGACCGTCGGCAAGGTCCTAGCCTAACAGGGAGCACGATGCCTGCGGGTACTGTGAGCATTGTGAGACCGGGTGGGAATGGGCGCCGCCACGACGCTGGTCGTTGGCGGATATGCCCGTATCTACACGCTGGCCTTCGCGGTCGGCTCCCTGCTGCTTCAGGTGCTTATTCCCTATCGACGCTATGCTCGAATCCTCAAATGGATGACGCTTTCGCTTTTCGCTTACGTCGCGCTTCTCTTTACGCTGCACCTTTCGTGGCGGGAGATCGTCACGGGCTTCTCGTGCCGAAGATCCGTCGTGATGAAATCGTGACGATCGTGGCAATATTCGGCACAATACAAGGGTTACAACCGGGTCAGCCAAGACATGCTGCATGCGGTCATCTGCCATGCCGAGGCGTACGCGGACGGCGTTATCCATACCAATTCGATTGAGAGTTTTTGGGCGATCGTGAAGCGCGCTTGGTACGGCACCCACCACCATTACAGCCGGAAGTACATGCCCCTGTACATCGCCGAAGCCTGCTATAAGTACAACCGGCGCCGCTCGGCCACGGCCTTCGGCGACAGCATGCGCATGTTCGTGGGGGCGATCGCGTGAACAAACTTTGGTACGGCGACAACCTCACGATTATGCAAGGGATGGGGAAGCATTCGGTAGATTTGATCTACCTCGATCCGCCATTTAAATCAGACGCGAATTACAACCTTCTTTACAAGACAATGACCGGCAAGCCTGTTCCCGAACAGGTTGAGGCCTTTTGCGACACTTGGGAGATGGACGCGCAGAAAGAGGCCATCGCTCGCACCATGCCGGTGCTGATGCGGGAACATGGCGTCGATGACTACTACGTCGATTTTTGGCGGCTCTGGATGAACGCGCTCCGAAAGAGCAGGCCCCATCTTCTCGCCTATCTGACTTTCATGGTCCAACGCCTGCTGCACATGAAGAGCATCCTACGCCCGACCGGATCAATCTATCTTCACTGTGATCCAACAGCGAGCCACTACATCAAAGTTATGATGGATGGCATTTTTGGGCATGACAACTTCCGTAACGAGATAATTTGGCAGAGAACCGGTGCACATGGCAGGGCCAAAAAGTGGGGCCCGATCCACGATACGATTCTCTTTTATACTGCGTCCAAGAGTTACACTTGGAATCGCGTCTACGAAAAGTACGACCAGTCGTACATCGATAACTTCTACCGCTTTAATGATGATCACGGCCAATATCGGATGGTCACGCTAGACGGGCCAGGTGTTCGCGGCGGTGCATCCGGCACCCCTTGGCGCGGCGTCGATCCGGGCCTCAAAGGCAGGCATTGGGAACTGCCGCCCGATCGCGCCCTTCCAAAGTGGTTTAAGCACCCGTTAGGTTATGCGAAAAAGTCCGTTCAGGAGCGGCTGGACGTGCTTGACGAGGCCGGGTTGATCTATTGGCCGAAGCGGGGCTCGGTGCCGCAGTACAAGCGTTATCTCTCCGTCTCAGAGGGCAACCCGGTTCAGGATATAATCACCGATATTCGCCCAATCGGATCGCAGGCTAATGAGCGAATGGGCTATCCGACGCAGAAACCCATTGCGCTCCTGGACCGGATTATAAGGGCGTCGAGCAATGCTGGTGACGTAATTTTCGACCCATTTTGTGGCTGCGGGACTACGGTTTACGCTGCGCAGACTAGCGGTCGTAAATGAATAGGATGCGATATTGCCATCCTATCGATCAAGATGGTCCGCGAGACCCTGACCTCTGACAAATTCAAGTTGGTCGAGGGACATGATTTCGCCGTTGATGGCATCCCGACCAGCGTGGATGGCGCCCAAGAGCTGTTCAATAAAGACCCGTCCACATTCCAAAATTGGTTTGTCGAGCGTGTTGGCGGCTTTCCAATGGCTCGTAAAAGCGCGGATCGTGGGATCGATGGGCGCATCTACTTTGAGACAGGTAATGGCCTACGCGAAATGATGATTCAGGTGAAGGGCGGCAAGCATGTCCGGCCTACCGATGTACGAGATTTGCGGGGCGTCTTGGAGCGCGAAGAGGGAGCCGAGCTGGCTGGCTTTCTGAGTATAACACCGCCAACGAAAGCCATGTTAACCGAAGCGGCCGAAGCGGGCACTTACGAGTACCAAGGCTTCCATTATCCACGTATCCAGTTTTTGACCACGCATGACGTTTTAGAGGACAAGCGGGAGTTCAACATGCCGACCCGCGTGAACACGAAAATCAGCACTGGGCAGCAGTCTTTCGCCCTTTAGTGCAAAGCGTACTACTCGGAAAATATATTTCTAACCAGTTATATCAACTGGATAGGGTAGGGCAAACAATGGAGTGGGAGTAGACGCCTTCCGAGCAAGGACGCCCGGAGAGCCGAGTGTCAGGTCAGGGCGAATTCGAGATCCTTTTCCTGCTCGGTTTCGCTACGCAAGACCAGAACGACCTTATAGCGGCTGTTCGCAGCGAGCTTGCTGAGCTGGGCAAGGTCCGCCGTCGGCCGCTTTTCGAGCTTCGAAACATTGGCTTGGGTCGTACCGAGCCTGAGGGCCGCCTCGACCTGCGTCAAGCCGAGCCGCTCCCGGATGGATCGGAACAGCGAGCCCGCCCGGGCGAACCGCTCCATGTGGCGTTCGACGCGTGCAAGCCGTTCCGCGCTGAGTTCGGGGCGCCATTCGATCTCTTCTGCAATCTCTTTGGTCATATTGGCCTCTGAGGGCTCTAACCCTTCTCAAGCACCAGGCGATCCGCATATCGGCGAGCCGTCAGGGTGATGCTGCTCTGGTCCAGCAGCAGGAACATGCGAGCCCACACCATTTCCGGGATTTCGCCCGGTTCGATGAACTCGACGACGAGCCCCGGCACGTCGAACGCCTTGCCGCCCGCGATCAGATCGAAGCCGTCGATCCGCAGACACGAGACGAAAGCGAACATGGCATCCTGATCTTCTTCCGATCGCCGCTCGATGTCCTCGAGAAGATCGAGCGTAAGGGTTACGCGGTAAGCGTCTGCCATGATCGTTGATCCCTGGGGTGAAAGCGGCCGATCGGCCGTGCGTATCTGATGGTCATGTTACGATGTCCTCTGGCGTTACCTGCGGTCCTGTACCGCGTGACGTTTTATCGTACATTCCAACTAGGAATACAACCGGCAGTTATTTTTATTTTGCAGGGGAGGCAGCGAAGCAGCGCACGGTGGTCCCATAGGCTTTCCGAAAACAGGCTCGTCTAGAGGCTCGCTACGGCTGGTGCTCGCTCGTGACCCCTGCAGCGGCGGCATCGGGTTCTCGCTCCCCCCGTCGCCGCACAGCTTCCGTTAAGCCGAACCCGGCGCTAAGAGGGCGCGCCCCGGGTAGGCCCGGCGCGGTCCGGAGTTTTCCTTTGGCGCTGACACCACAGAATGAAGACGCTTTCTTTCGCGAGGTCGATGAGGATCTGCGTCGCGATCGGTTCGCGGGGATGGCGCGGCAATGGGGGCCGGTCGCGGTCACCGTCCTGCTCGTCGCGCTCGTCCTGCTGGCGGGCGGGCTGTGGTGGCGCAGTCATCGCGCCTATCAGGCGGGGCTGGTGAGCGAGGCGCTGGCGCAGCCGCTCGACCAGATCGGCAACGGCCAGCCGCTGTCCGATCCCGCCGCGTTGCAGAAGATCGCCGCGAGCCCGCGCCCCGGCTATCAGGCGATCGCGCGGCTGGCGATCGCCGCCGATGCCGTGCGCAAGGGCGATGCCAAGGCCGCCGCCGCCGATTATGGCGCGCTCGCCAACGACGATGATGTCGCGCAGCCGATCCGCGATCTCGCGCAGGTCCGCATGGTCGCGCTCCAATATGATACGCTGCCGCCGCAGGGCGTGATCGATCGGCTGAAGGCGATCACCGTGCCCGGCAACGCTTATTTCGCCAGCGCCGCCGAAATGACCGCCAACGCCTTTCTCGCGCTCGGGCGCAAGGATCGGGCGGGCGCCCTGTTCGCCGCGATCGTCCGCGATGCCGACGCCCCCGCCTCGATCCGGGGCCGCGCCTCGGGCATGGCGACCTCGCTCGGCCAGGCCGTCGCCCCGGTCGCCGGCGCCGCCACCCTGAAGGAATGACACGAATGCGTCTCAAGCTTTTCGCCCCGCTCGTGCTGCTGGCGGCGGTGCCGCTGCTCGGCGGATGCGGCCTGTTCCACGGCAAGGGCGATCGCCGCCCCAAGACCGCGGTGCTCGGCGATCGCATCCCCGTGCTCGCCACCACCAGCGATGCCGAGGTCGATCCGGCGCTGGCGAGCCGCCCGGTGACCGTGCCCGAGGCGCAGGCCAATAGCGATTGGCCGATGCCCGGCGGCAATCCGTCCAAGGTGATGAACAATGTGGCGTTCGGCGGGCTCAACCGCGCCTGGACCGCGCGGATCGGCAAGAGCTCGCCCAAGCAGCGCTTCGCCGCCGCGCCCACCGTCGGCGACGGCCGCGTCTATGTCGTCGATACCGATGCGGTGGTGCACGCCTTCGACGTCCGCAACGGCGCGCGGCTGTGGGAAACCGCGCTCTCGACGCGGAAGAAGGAGCAGCCGTCGCGTTTCGGCGGCGGCGTCAGCTTCGATGGCGGCCATGTCTATGCGACCGACGGGCTCGGCGACGCCGCGGCGCTCGATGCCGCGACGGGCAAGCTGCTCTGGAAGGTCCGCCCGGCGGGCCCGCTGCGGGGGGCGCCGACGATCGGCGGCGGCAACCTCTATGTCGTCACGCAGGACAATCAACTCTTCGCTCTGTCGCAGGACAAGGGCGACGTCGTCTGGACCGTCTCGGCGACGCTGGAGACCGCCGGCGTGTTCGGCGTCGCCGCGCCCTCGATCGGCCAGGGCACGGTCGTCGCGGGCTTCTCCTCGGGCGAGCTCTCCGCGCTGCGGTACGAGAATGGCCGCGTCGTCTGGCAGGACCAGCTTTCGCGCACCTCGATCTCCACCTCGGTCTCGTCGATCTCGGATATCGATGCCTCACCGGTGATCGATCAGGGCCGCGTCTATGCGATCGGGCAGGGTGGGCGGATGGTGGCGATGGACCTCGTCTCGGGCGTGCGCATCTGGGAGCTGACGATCGCGGGGATCGATACGCCGTGGATCGCGGGCGACTGGCTGTTCGTCATGACCGACGAGGCGAAACTGCTCTGCCTCGACAAGGCGACGGGCAAGGCGCGCTGGATCGCGCAACTGCCGCGCTATTTTGACCGCAAGACCAAGAACCGGCCGATCCAATGGTCGGGCCCGGTGCTCGCGGGCGGGCGGCTCTACGTCACCAACACGCGCGGCGATCTTCAGCCGATCGAGGTAGCGGACGGCAAGATCGATCCCGTCGTCAAGAAGGCCGGCAAGCGCTTCTACTTGGCGCCGATCGTCGCGGGCGGCACGATGCTGACGCTGGATACGACGGGCACGATCACCGCCTATCGCTGAACGGTTCGCACCGTCTCCTTCGTCACCCCGGGCTCGTCCCGGGGTCCACCACGCCACGAGCGCCGGAGCCCCAGATGTGGGAATGCCGAACACATCCGGCATGACGAATTGCGGCTTCCCTCTCCCCCCGCTTCCCCCTACACCCTCACCTTTCCCCGGGGGGCCGACGCGATCGGCTGAGAGGCGGCTGCATTCGGCCGCGACCCGCTGAACCTGATCCGGTTAATTCCGGCGGAGGGAGGGAGCGGTCAGGCGCCCTCGATCCGTCCAGAGGAGCGCAGACAGATGGCCGATATCCCCGCCCGCACCGAGCTTGCCGTGACCACCGGCCCGATCCGGGGCAGCCGCAAGATCCACGTCGGCGACTATCGCGTCGCGATGCGCGAGATCGATCTCGAGCCTTCGTGCGGCGAGCCGCCGCTGCGCGTCTACGACACCTCCGGCCCCTACAGCGATCCCAAAGCGCGGATCGATATCATGGCGGGCCTGCCCGAGCTCCGCCGCGACTGGATCCGCGCGCGCGGCGATGTCGAGGAGGTCGCGCAGCGCGAGGTCCGCCCCGAGGATAACGGCCAGCTCGGCCCCGATCGCTCGGGCGGCGTCCCCCAATTCCCCAACGTCCGCCGCAAGGTGTTGCGCGGCAAGGCGGGCGCGAACGTCAGCCAGATGCACTACGCCCGGCGCGGCATCATCACCCCCGAGATGGAATATGTCGCGATCCGCGAGAATGTCGGCCGCGATGCCGCCCTCGCGCACGTCCGCGACGGCGAGAGCTGGGGCGCCGCGATCCCCGATCACGTCACTCCCGAATTCGTCCGTTCGGAGGTCGCGCGCGGCCGCGCGATCATCCCCAACAACATCAACCATCCCGAGAGCGAGCCGATGGCGATCGGGCGCAACTTCCTCGTCAAGATCAACGCCAATATCGGCAACAGCGCGGTCGC
>NZ_CAHJXD010000072.1 GCF_903644055.1 Sphingomonas bacterium
CGGCGGACGCGCGTCGCGATCTCGGGCGCCATCCAGCGCTCCGGCGCGGCGGCGAAGGCCGGGCCCACCGCCAATCGTTCGCGCAGCACGCGCCCGGTCGCGGCGGTCGCCTCTTCTAGCGCCAGGAGATGTGGCCAGGGCGCCTCCGGATTCACATGATCCGGCGTCACCGGCGATACCCCGCCCCAATCGTTGACGCCGGCCGCCAGCAGCAGCGGCAGCGCCGCCGGCTCGCGCAGGTTGGGCGGCGCCTGGATCGTCATCGCCGGGCCGAGGATCAGCCGCGCGGCGGCGATTGTCCAGAGCTGTTCGTCCAGCGCCGCGCCGGGCACCGCCGCCATCCGCGTGCCGGGCTTCGGCAGGAAATTCTGGATGATGACTTCCTGGATATGCCCATGGCGGCGGTGCAGCGCGCGAATCGCCAGCAACGCCTCGATCCGCTCGGCGCGGGTTTCGCCGATCCCGATCAATAGCCCCGTGGTGAAGGGCACGCGGGCGCGTCCGGCGGCGTCGATCGCCGCGAGACGGCGTTGCGGCAGCTTGTCCGGCGAGCCGTGGTGCGGGCCGCCCGGCGCGGACAGGCGATCCGCGATCGTCTCCAGCATCAGCCCCATCGATGCCGAGACCGGACGCAGCGCGGCAAGATCCGCTTCGTCCATCAGCCCCGGATTGAGGTGCGGGAGCAGCCCGGTCTCATCGATCACCAGCCTGGCGACGGCGCCGAGATAGGAGAGCGTCGAATCATGGCCCAGCGCCTCCAGCGCGCGTTGCGCCGCCGGATAGCGCAGCTCGGGCGCGTCGCCGAGCGTGAACAGCGCCTCGCGACAGCCGGCATCCCGCCCGGCGCGCGCGATCGCGAGCACCTCTTCGGGTGAAAGATAGGGCGCGGGCAGGCGGGCGGGCGTGGTGGCGAAGGTGCAATAATGGCAGACGTCGCGGCACAGCCGGGTCAGCGGGATGAAAACCTTGCGCGAATAGGTGACCAGGCCGCCGAATCCCTCGATCGTCATGCGCCGCGCATCGGCGATCATCCGGTCCGCGGTGGCGCCGGCAAGGCGCGACCGGGCCCGATCGTCTTCGCCCCGCCACAGAGTCTCCAGGCTTTCGGTCGCCGATTTGCCCACAAATGCCGCCATTGTTCCGAGCCGCCATCCGGCCAGACGGTGCGACTAGCTCACTCGGCTCCCCGAGGCCACCTGTCGGTCATTGCCCAGGCGATATGTGATCGCTTTCTTGCGGTGCCATCGCGCCGACCCTATCGCGCGTTTCGCGAGCGGCCCCGAGCGTTCGCCATAAAGAAACTTTCGAAAGGCTCCATCATGCGCTTCTCCTGCTCGCTTCCGATCGACGACGTCGGCAATGGAGAATTCCTGACGGTGGAGGCCATCACCGAAATGGTGCAGGCGATCGACAAGGCGGGGCTGGACGCGACCTTCGTCACCGATCATCCGGCGCCGAGCGGGCGTTGGGTGGAGAATGGCGGGCATGCCACGCTGGATCCGTTCGTGGCGCTTTCGGTCGCGGCGGCGGCGAGCCCGCGCATCCGGTTGCACACGCATATTCTGGTGCTCGCCTACCGCAACCCGTTCATCGTCGCCAAGGCGGCGGCCTCGCTGGACGCGCTTTCGGGCGGGCGCTTCACGATGGGGATCGGCACGGGCTATCTGCGCCCCGAATATGCGGCCGTGGGCGTGTCGTTCGAGGATCGCGGGGCGATCACCGACGAATCGATCAAGGTGCTGCGTCAGGCATGGACCGGAAATCCGGTGCACCATGAGGGCAGCCGCTTCGAGGCGCGCGATGCGGTCTGCCTGCCGACGCCCAAGCAGAAGAACGGCGTGCCGATCTGGGCCGGCGGCAATGCGGACCGCGCGATCCGGCGCGCGGTCGAGCTTTGCGACGGATGGTGCCCGTTCCCGGTCGAAGGCATCGTCTCCAAGACCGCGCGCACCGATGAACTCGCCAATATCGGCCAGCTCAAGGAGAAGCTCGCCTATGCGCAGGCGCATGCGGACAGCATCGGCCGGACCGATCCCCTCACGATCTGCATGGGCCGCTTCGGCAACAGCACGATGAAGCCACAGGACGTCGGGGACGCTTCCAGAGCCGTCGAGGATTATGGCGAGTTGCAGGAGGCCGGCGTTAGCTGGTCGACGGTTTCGGTTCCTTCGCCGAGCCGGAAGGCGTTCATCGAGAATGTGCAATGGTTCGGCGAGGAGATCGCGGCCAAGGTGCCGAAGACCGCCTGAGCGAATGAACCGAGGGGCAACGGCACCGACCCTGCGCTACGGCATCTCCACGCCTGGCCTCACGCTCGCGGCGGGGGTCCAGCGCCACGCCGGCTGGGAGACGGATGCGACCGTCGAGGATTCGGCGCAATCGCGCAGGCGGCGGATCGGCTCGGTTACGACGTCCCGGACGGGCTTGGGCGCTATGCCTCGGGTTCGAGGATGATCTTGCCGCCGATGCCGCCGCCCTCGATCAGCCGGTGCGCCTCGGCGGCGCGCGCCAAGGGCAGGGTGACCGCGATCGGCACTTCGAGCGCGCCGTCGCTGAGCGCACGGGCCAGTTCGGCGAGCCGGGCACCGTCCGCATGCACGGCGTAAAACAAGGGGCGCGCGGCCAGCCCGTCCACCAGGATCGGATCGGTGGCGACCGTGTGGATCGTGGCATCGGCGGCGATGCGCCCGAACAGCGAAGACGCCAGCGCGCCGCCCACCGTATCCGCCACCATGTCGACCGCGGCGACGGCTTCGCCATCGTCGAAGCCGATGACCTCGTCGACGCCGATCTCGGCCGCTGCGGCGCGATACGGCGAACGCACCGCGCCGACCACCCAGGCCCCGCGCCGCTTGGCGGCATGGACGGCGAAGCGCCCTACCGCCCCGGTCGCGCCGGTGATCAGCAGCCGCGTTCCCGCTTTGACGTCGAGCGATTCCTCGACGAGCTGAACGCCCGTCAGCCCCGCCGTGGGAAGCGCCGCCGCGCGCGCGAAATCCAGCGCATCCGGCAACCGCGCATAATGATTGGGCGCGACCACGACATATTCGGCATAGGCGCCCTGCCGCACCGGATCGAGCGAGGCCACGACTCGCGTTCCGGCGGGCAGCGCATCTCCGCCGACCACCGTGCCCGCCACATCATATCCAAGGATGTGCGGAAACGTGAACGGGTTGTGCGCGCGAAACATGCCGACGCGCCATTTCCAGTCAGCCGGGTTGACCGCGATCGCCCCTACGCGAACCAGCAGCTCGCCGGGTCCGGGATCGGGCGTCGGCGCCTCGCCGAGCCTGAGCAGGTCCGCGTCGCCATATCCGTCGATCAGAACCGCTTTCATTGGGCCGTCTCCAGTTCGCGATGGCGCACGCCGGCGGGGCAGAAACTGTCGAGCTGGAGCACATGAAGGAAGCGTCCCGCCGCGATCCAGGTCGTGATGCTGTAGCTAAGGTCGACGATCTCCCGATCCTCGAAGGCGTGGTGCATCCGCCGCCAGAAGGCATCGTCATCCGGCAGCCCTTTGGGTTCGGTGCCGATCCGCGCGGCATATTCGACCGCCAGTCGCTCGCGATCGCTCAGACCCTCGAGCTCTCCGGCCTCGACCGCCGCGTAAAGCGCCTCATCGGGCGCAACACCGCGATCTGCGCCGACGTTCGCGATCGCCTCGGCATCGACCGAGGCTATGTAGCCGGGGAGATCCCGCGCGATGCGATAATTGTAGCAGGCGTCGCAGCCGTTGAGCAAAGCCGTCTGAAAACGCGCCGCCTCGGCCTCGCGCATCGAAAGCCGTGAATTCTGGTAGACGGCGAGCGACATATTTGCCGCCGCCCGCGCCATCTCGGGCTGATAATGCCCCCACACCGTCCTGGCATCGCTGTTCAGGGCGCGGAGATCATCGTCGATACGGGGCATCCTGCGGTTCTCCGGATGAGGGGCTGACGTAGGCCGCCCCAGGGGCGTTCAATTCCGGACGATATCAGAAGGTGGCGATCAGCGCGCGGGGATAAAGCTCCCAGCCGCCCTCGTCATTGCGGCTCCATCCTCCCGACGCCCAGCTCCCGCCATCGACGTTGAGCGTGACGCCCGTGATATAGGAGGCCATCCGGGAGGCCAGGAAGACGGCGGCACCGGCGCAATCGTCGAAATTGCCCGCGCGCCCGAGCGGAATGTAACGGCGGCGCGCCTCGCGCATCGGCGGCCCGTCGACCGCGCCGTCGGACATCTTCATCATCGCTTCGGTCACGACGATATCGGGCGCGATCGCATTGACCCGGATATGATGCTCGCCCAGTTCCAGCGCCATCGTCCGGGTGAAGTTGAGCATGCCAGCCTTGCATGCGGCATAGACCGAATAAGAGGGCGCCGCGCGCATGCCTTCGATGCTGGCGATGTTGATGATCGATCCGCCCCGCCCCTGCGACACCATCTGTTTGACCGCCGCCTGGGTCGCGGTGACGAGGTTGACCAGATTGATATCGATCACCCGATCGATCGAACGATCGGAAAGATCCGAGAGATTGGCGCCGCGCACGCCGCCGGCGTTGTTGACCAATATGTCGAGCCCGCCGAGATCGGATACGGTGCGTTCGATCGCCGAGCGCACCTGATCGCGCTCCATGACGTTGCACGCGATCGCGATTCCGCGCCGGCCTTTCGCGCGGATCGCGGCGGCGGCCGCCTCCGCCGCGGCAGGGTCGATATCGGCGATCGCGACATCGGCGCCGAACGCCGCCAGCCCCATGGCGATGCCATAGCCGATCCCGGCCGCCCCTCCGGTAACGAGCGCGATCTGGCCGGACAGCAGGATATCGTCGGGGCTCAGCGTGGTCGCGCGGATGGTATCGTCCATGATCTTTCCTGTCGCCCTATAGGCCGATCGGACGATGATTCGCGAATCCGGCCATCGTGATTGCGCATGCCGGGGATCGCGCCCGATCGGCAAGCGCGATGATCGCGATGGCCGCCGGCCCGACCGATCGGTTCCCGGCATCGCATCGATCTGGTAGGATCGGCGCAAGAGTGGAGAGGCTATGCAAGGCGGGCAGGATCGCGGCGGCGCGAAGATGGCGGGGCGGCGCGTGATCGTCACCGGCGCGGCCTCCGGCATCGGGCGCGCGACCGCCCTGCTGTTTCATCAGGAAGGCGCCCGCCTTGCGCTGATCGATCGCGACAAAAAGGCGCTGCTGGATATCGCCGCCCCGATCGGCGCGCATGCCTTTCCGGTCGATCTGGCGGATACGTTCGCGCTCGATCCGGTGGTAGCGGCGGCGGCGGCGGCGATGGGGGGCATCGACGGGATCGTGAATTGCGCCGCTTTCTCCAAGGGCGGGCCGATCGAGACGATGGACCCGGATGTGTTGGGGCGGTTCGTCGCGGTCAACCTCGTTGCGCCCTACCTGCTCTGCCGGGCGGCGCTGCCGCACATGCGGCAATGCGCCGACGCGACGATCGTCAACATCGCATCCGGCCAGGCGCTCCTGCCCAACGCGCCGAACAATACCGCCTATGCGGCCACCAAGGGCGGCCTCGTCGCGTTCAGCAAGGCGCTTGCGGCCGAGGTCGCTCCGGCGGTGCGGGTCAACGCGCTTTGCCCCGGCGTCACCAACACCCCGATGGCGGCACATCTCTTCGCCGATTATCCCAACCCGTCCGACGCACCGTTTGTGAAGCAATATGCGCTCCAGCGCATTGCCGAGCCGATCGAGATCGCGCGCGCGATCCTGTTCCTGAGCTGCAACGATTCTTCCTACGTCACCGGCATCGCGATGGCGGTGGATGGCGGGCGGACCTATCACTGATCGCGGCGATCGATCGCGGGGGCGATAGGGCCGAGCGATCGCACGGATCGCACCGGTCCCCCGCGATCAAGACACTAGGCCGCGGCCGGCATGTTGCGCTAGCGCCAGACGCGACCTAATCGCGCTGAAACCGACAGGGAGAGAGTGACTTTGAATCAAGGCTTGCTGTCACCGCGTCCGATCTCGCCCGATCGGCCCTGCACGATCGGCGAACTCTTCCGCCGCAGCGTGGAGCGGACCCCCGATGCCGAGGCGGTCGCAACGGTCGAGACGCGCCTGACCTATGCCGAGCTCGACGCGCGGGCGATGGCGATGGCGCGCGCGCTGGTCGCGGCAGGCGTGGGCAAGGGTGGCCGGGTCGCGCTGCTCGCGCCGGACGGACCATTCTGGCTGACGACCTTCCTTGCGGCCACGCGGATCGGCGCGCTGGTGGTGGCGGTGAGCACGCTCGCGACCGCGCCGGAGCTTGCGCACATCCTGAAGCATAGCGACAGCCAGTTCCTGATCGGCGTTCGCGGGTTCCTGCGCCACGATTATTCGGAGCGGCTGGAGGCCGCGCTGCCCTCGATCGCCGATCATCGCGATGGCGCGCTCTATCTGAAGGACGCGCCCTATCTTCGTCGGATCTGGCTGGACGATGCCGAAGGGCTTTCCTGGGCCTCGGGCCACGCGGACCTGCTCGCCCTGCCCGCGCCGGCGGAGGCGCTGATCGAGGCCATGGCGGCGGAAGTCGCGCCGAGCGACGATGCGGTGATCATCTACACTTCGGGCAGTTCCGCTTTGCCCAAGGCGGTGGTTCACACGCAGCGCTCGGCGGCGGAGCATTCGCAGGTTCTGGCGCCTTATTTTCGTATCAAGCCCACCGATCGGGTGATGCCGTTGCTGCCGATGTTCTGGGTCGGCGGCTTGAACTTCGCGTTGGAAATCCTGGCGACGGGAGGGACCCTCGTCTATCCGCTCGGGCCCGGCATGGAGGATGTCGCCGACGCGCACGAACAGCTCGGCGTCAACCGGATCAACAGTTGGGGTCCGCAATCGGATCGGGTCCGCGCCGCGATCGCCGCGCGCGGTTTCGATCCCGATACGGTCGGCGGTCTGGCCGTGCCGCGATCGCCCGATGGCGTGCCGATTCCCGCCAATCGGACCGTCAACATGCTGGGCATGACCGAGAGCTTCGGCCCGCACAGCGCCGAGCCGAGCGGCGAGCTGCTGCCCGAAAATCTCTGGGGATCGTCGGGCCGGGTGACATCGGATTTCGATCGGCGGATCGTGGATCCGGATACCGGCGAGGTGCTGGCGACCGGGCAGCTTGGCGAGCTACAGCTACGCCGGGGCGGCCTGATGCGCGGCTTCTACAAGATGGATGCCGATCGCGTGTTCACGCCGGACGGCTTCTACCCGACCGGCGACAGCGCCTATCTGGACGAGGCGGGCCACCTCTTCTTCAAGGGCAGGCTGGGCGACATGCTCAAGACCGGCGGGGCGAACGTCTCGCGGCAGGAGGTCGAGGCGGCGTTGCGTTCGCTGCCCGAAGTCGCGTTGCCGATCGTCGTCGGCCTTCCCGATCCCTCGGCGGGCCAGATCGTCGCCGCCGCGGTGGTCGCGAAGGAGGGCTTCACGCCGACCGAAGAATCGCTGAAGATCGCGCTCCGCGATCTCGTGGCCAATTACAAGATTCCGAAACACATCGTCCTGCTCGACGAGGGAGACGTGCCCTGGACGCCTTCCAACAAGGTCAAGGTCGGGGAGGTGGCCGCGATGATCGCCGAGCGGACCGGCCACGGGGGCGAACGCTAGCGGAGTAGAGTCTGTTGAACTCTCGTCACCCCGGCCTTGAGCCGGGGTGACGGTTCAGCATGAACAAGACAGTCTATAATAGTCTTTTGGAAACTCGCGAAAGAGCGAGTTTCGGACGACAACCGGACTCTTTTAACCTGCAGCGCGCTTCACCCACGATGACAGGCCACGCGCGCCGCCGTCGGCGAAGACGGGATTGAGGCATTCGGCCAGCAGATCCAGCCGATCGGGCCGGGGCGTCCAGCCAAGCTCCCGCCGCGCGCGCGGAGAGCGCGACCGGCTGCACGAGCCGAACACGATCAGCGCGGTGAACTTGTCCCAGATTTCGATCGCCTCCTCGAAGCTGACCGAGCGGGTCGGCACGCCGAGCTCCGCTGCGATCGTTTCCGCCATCTGCCGATAATTCACCTCGCCCGATACCGAATGGTAAAGCGCGCCGCCGACGCCCTTCTCCAGCGCCAGCGCATAGAGCGCCGCGAGATCGTCGACATGGACGTTCGAATAGCAGTTCAGCCCGCGCCCGATGTAGCAGACCGCGCCCGTCAGCCTGGCGGAATGATAGAGGTCGGCGATGATCTTGCACGTGCCATTGCCCCAGATCAGCGGCGGGCGCAGGCACAGCGTCCTCAGTCCCTCGCCATCGGCGGCGCGGACGCTTTGCTCGATCTCAAGCCGGGGCGCGATCTGCCGGCGGGGCACGAACGCATCGTCCTCGGCGAAGCTGTTCTCGCTCCAGTCGCCATCGGTCCGCTCGGAAATGAGGCTGGTGCCGCCGGTGAAAAGGAATGTCTTGCCGGTCCCGGCAAGCGCCCGGAGCATCGCGTCGACGACCCGCGCCTCCTCATCCAGCATGAGCTGCGCGATCCACAGGACCGCATCGAAATGCGCGAACAGCGGCGTCACCCGCGCCATGTCTTCGAGCGAACCCCGATGGCTGCCGGCGCCGAGCTCCGCCATCAATGCCGCGCCCGCCGTATCGCGTACGAAGCCCGTGACGGCGTGGCCGTCAGCGATCAGCCTGGCGGTGGCATGGCGACCGACATAGCCCGTCGCACCGAAGATCAGGATATTCATCGCGCGGCTGTGCCAGCGATTTTGCCCGCGTTCCACAAAAATGACCGGGAAAGCGCCTGGAGATGCCCGGCCCTCTAGGAATCGCACAACGGATCGCGTCAAAAGCGGCTCCACCGCGGGCGGTTGCCGCCGCAAGGTAAACCACGAGGCCGCGCGCGAGCCCGGAAGAAAAGGAGACGGCGATGGCGCTATACGTGACCTTTCACCTGCACAATGTGCCCGCGGGACGCGAGCAGGACTATGCCGATTGGTTCGATGGGCCGCACCGCGAGGCGCTCGGGCGGTTGCGCGGCTTTCGCTCGGCCGATCGCTACGAGGTGACGCCAGAACAGATCATGGTCGACATCGCCCAGCCCTGGCAATTCTGCTCGGCCTACGACTTCGAGACCGGCGACGCCGCGATCGACATTCCCGCGCTCGGGCCGCTGCTGGCCGAGGCGCGCGACAAGGGCCTGATCGCGCAGGACGAATCCGAGCGATTGTTCACCTACGAACTCTATTGCGATTGGGAAGGCAGCCCGAACTGGCAGCGAGACAAGCCGCTTTCGGGAATCAGCGTGCTGATCGGCAACTATACCGCCGGGCGGTACGACGAATATATGGACTGGTACGCGAACGTGCACAGTCCCGAGGTTTCGAACGTCCCCGGTCACGTCGCGATGAAGCGCGGCAAGCTTGCGGCCCATCAGGTCGAGCCACGCACCTACTGCCCCGGCGATCAGCTCGTCTATGTCGCGCAGCAAACCGACGATCTCGCCTTCACCGTCAAGGATTTCGGCTATCGCGCGGTCGGCATGAGCCCGAGCGGGATCAAGATGCAGCCACGATCGAAATCGGGCTCCTTCGCGCGCACCGTCCATTATTTCCAGAAGATCAGCGGCACGGAATTCTGGCCGGGCGGCATCGCCTACGGCGGCGACCTCTCGGTCTACCCCTCCGATTACGGGCACGAGCAGCAGTGACGATGCTGCCCCCGCGCCTGCGCTTCGGCGCCTTCATCGCCCCGCACCATCCGCTCGAGGAGAATCCGTCGCTATGCCTGCACCGCGACATGGAGCTGGTCGAGCATATGGACCGGCTCGGCTATGACGAGGCGTGGATCGGCGAGCATCATTCCGCCGGCTACGAGACGATCGCCAGCCCAGAGCTGTTCATCGCCGCGGCCGCCGAGCGGACGCGCCACATCCGCCTCGGCACGGGCGTCTCGTCGCTGCCGTATCACCATCCGCTGATCCTCGCCGATCGCATCGCGCAGCTCGATCATATGACGCGGGGGCGCGTGATGTTCGGGGTCGGGCCGGGCGCCTTGTCCTCGGACGCCCATATGATGGGCATTCCGGTCGCCGCCCAGCGCGAGCGCATGGAGGAGGCGATCGACGTTCTGATCCCTCTGCTGCGCGGCGAGACGGTGACGCGCACCACCGATTGGTTCACGCTGAACGAAGCGCGCGTGCAATTGATGCCGTGGAGCCGGCCGATGGTGGAGATGACGGTCGCGTCCTTGATCTCGCCGTCGGGGGCGCGCGCGGCGGGAAAGCACGGGCTCGGCCTGCTGTCGATCCAGGCGACCAGCAAGGCGGGGTTCAACGCGCTCGCCTCCAACTGGGCGATCGCCGAACAGGTCGCCGCCGATAACGGGCAGGCGATGGATCGATCGCGCTGGCGCCTCGTCGGCCAGATGCACATCGCCGAAACGCGTGAGCAGGCGCTTGCCGACGTGCGGTTCGGGCTTTCGAAATGGCTGGCCTATTTCAAGGACGTCGCCAACCTGCCGCTCGTGCCCGAAGGCGTCGGCGATCCGGTGGAGGCCTATCTCGCCACCGATTCGGCCGTCGTCGGTACGCCCGACGATGCGATCGAGCGGATCGAGTTGCTCGCCAGGGAGAGCGGCGGCTTCGGCGCCTTCCTGCTGTTCGCGCACAATTGGGCGAACTGGACCGCGACCAAGGCCAGTTACGAGATGATCGCGCGATACGTGATGCCGCATTTCCAGCAGCTCAACGTCAATCGCGTCGCGTCCTACGAATGGGTCAAGGCCAATCGCCCACGGTTCGGCGAGCAGAGCCGCGCCGCGATCTCCGCCGCCATCGCCAGGCACGAGGCGGAAAAGGGAGGCGAGCATATCCGCCCCGGGCTGATGGATGTGCTCGCGGTCGACAAGGATGCGATCGCGCCGAAGCGCTGAGAAGATGTTTGAAACGCGCCTACGGCGCGTTTGGCGGCACCGGCCCGCGCCCCCACTCGACCTCCCACAGAGTATCCTGATTGGGAGGTCGGGTGGGGGAGCGGGCCGGTGCCGCGGGAAACTCGCTCTTCCGCGAGTTTCCAAACGGGTTCTAGAGTCAGACTCGATCATGATTGCACGTATCCGGAGTGGTGGATGTAATTGGAGCATTCGCTTGGCGTGAAGCG
>NZ_CAHJXD010000073.1 GCF_903644055.1 Sphingomonas bacterium
CGGCCGAGCGCTACGAGCCTTATGAGCCCGCCGATCCGGCGCGGACCCCCAGCCGCCTGCTCGCTTTCTCGATGCTCGGCCTCGCGCTGCTGGTGGCGCTGGGCTACCTTTACTGGCGCGGCACGGTGGCGGGCGAAAACCCCGCCGCGATCGCGGTGCAGAGCGCTTCGCAGCCCGCAGCTCCATCGGTTGCAACGCCGGCTCCTGCTGCGGCGAGCATGACGCCGGTTCCGGAAGCCGGCGCCACCGCGCTGCTCACCGCCGAACAGCCGGTGTGGCTGCGGGTCAGCGATGGCGACAGCAAATTGTTCGAGGGCATGCTCGAGCCCGGCGACCATTATGCGGTGCCCGCCACCGCCACCGATCCGCGCCTGCGGACCAGCCGCGCGACCGTGCTCAAGGTGACGGTGGGCAGCGCCTCGATCCCGCCGCTGGGGCCGCCGGAAACGCTGATCAAGAATATCAGCCTCACGCCGCAGGCGCTGCTCGCGCATGCCGGTGCAGCACCGCAGGGTTCGCCTTCCCCCGCGCTTTAGACGTGATCTTGCAGATCGACTTGGCTCGGCCTGCATGCCATCGCATCGCGCGATGCTGTACCGCGGGCCAAGGGAGCGATGATGCGATTCGAGGGCAGTCAGGCCTATGTCGCCACCGATGATCTGAAGGTCGCGGTCAACGCCGCCGTGACGCTGCGCCGTCCGCTGCTGGTCAAGGGCGAGCCCGGCACCGGCAAGACCGTGCTCGCGCAGGAGATCGCCGCCGCGCTCGGCGCGCCGCTGATCGAATGGAATGTGAAGTCCACCACCAAGGCGCGGCAGGGGCTTTACGAATATGATGCGGTGGCGCGGCTGCGCGACGGCCAGCTCGGCGATCCGCGCGTTCACGACATCGCCAATTATATCCGCCGCGGCAAGATGTGGGAGGCGTTCACCGCGCCGACCTTGCCCGTGCTGCTGATCGACGAGATCGACAAGGCCGACATCGAATTCCCGAACGATCTGCTCCAGGAGCTCGATCGGATGAGCTTCGACGTCTACGAGACCGGCGAGACGATCACCGCCAGGGAGCGGCCGATCATGATCATCACCTCCAACAACGAGAAGGAACTGCCCGACGCTTTCCTGCGGCGCTGCTTCTTCCACTATATCCGTTTTCCCGATCGCGAGACGATGGAGGCGATCGTCACCGTCCACTTTCCGGGCATCCAGCGCCTGCTCATCGCCCGCGCGCTCGACATCTTCTTCGAGGTGCGCGACGTGCCCGGGCTCAAGAAGAAGCCGTCGACCAGCGAGCTGATCGACTGGCTCAAGCTGCTGCTGCATGAGGACATGCCGCTCGAGGTTCTCCAGAACCGCGACGTGCGACAGGCAATCCCACCGCTCCACGGCGCGCTCCTCAAGAACGAGGCCGACGTGATGCTGTTCGAGCGGCTGGCCTTCCTCGCCCGGCGGCAGGGCGGCTAGGAGCATGCCGGATGAGAAACCGATCCGGAGCGGACAATGCCATTGCGGCGCCGTCCGCTTCGAGGCGACGCTGAGCGACGGCTTCAACACCATCCGCCGCTGCACCTGTTCCTATTGCCGGATGCGCGGCGCGGTCGCCGTCTCGGCCGAGGTGGGCGGCGTCACTATCCTGCGCGGTGAAGAATTACTGGCCAGCTATCGCTTCAATACAGGCTCAGCCCAGCATTTCTTCTGCTCGCGCTGCGGCATCTACACCCACCATCAACGCCGATCCAATCGGCAGCAATATGGCGTCAACGTCGCCTGCCTCGATGGGGTGAGCCCGTTCGATTTCGTCGAGGTCCCGGTGCTGGATGGCGTGCGGCACCCGAACGACAATGGCGGGGCGCTGCGGCGGGCGGGCACGCTGCGCTTCGAGCCGGCGTCCGACTGAAGCGGCTCCAGTCCCTTGTTCCTCTCCTTTCTCGAACAATTGCGCGGTGCGGGCATCAAGGCGGGGCTCAAGGAGCATCTGACGCTGCTGGAGGCGCTCGACGCCGATGCGATCGCGCTCAGCCCCGAGCATTTCTATTATCTCGCGCGCGCTACCTACGTGAAGGACGAGGGGCTGATCGATCGCTTCGACCAAGTGTTCGCGCGCGTGTTTCGCGGGGTGATCGGCGCGAAGGGCCCGCCGGGCGAGGTTCCCGAGGAATGGCTGAAGGCGATCGCCGAGAAATATCTCACGCCCGAAGAGATGGCGAAGATCCAGTCGCTCGGTGACTGGGATGAGATCATGGCGACGCTGAAGAAGCGGCTGGAGGAACAGCAGAAGCGCCATCAGGGCGGCAGCAAATGGATCGGCACGGGCGGTACATCGCCCTTCGGCAATTCGGGCTACAACCCCGAAGGCGTGCGCATCGGCGGCGAATCCCGGCACGGGCGCGCGATCAAGGTGTGGGACAAGCGCGAATTCAGAAACCTCGACAGCAGTCTGGAACTGGGCACGCGCAACATCAAGGTGGCGCTTCGCCGCCTCCGCCGCTTCGCGCGTGAGGGCGCCGCGACGGAGCTCGATCTGGAAGAGACGATCGACGGCACCGCGCGGCAGGGCTGGCTGGATATCGCGATGCGCCCCGAGCGGCACAATGCGGTCAAGCTATTGCTTTTCCTGGACGTCGGCGGATCGATGGAGGAGCATGTCCGCGTCTGCGAGGAGCTGTTTTCCGCCGCGACCGGCGAGTTCAAGCATCTCGAATTCTTCTACTTCCACAATTGCGTCTACGAAGGCGTGTGGAAGGACAATCGCCGCCGGTTCGCCGAGCGGACGCCGACGGAGCAGGTGCTTCACAAATTCGGGCACGATTACAAATTGGTGATCGTCGGCGATGCACAGATGAGTCCCTATGAAATCAGCCATGCCGGCGGATCAGTCGAACATATGAATCCGGAAGCCGGCGCGGTGTGGCTCACGCGGCTGACCGAGGTCTATCCCGCGACGGCCTGGATCAATCCGACTCCGGAGGGCGCATGGCCTCATTCGCAATCGACGCAGATGATCCGCCGGCTGATGGACGATCGCATGTATCCGCTGACGCTGGAGGGTCTGGAGCGCGCGACGCGGGCGCTGTCGGCGAAGCGGTGACCGGCGCCCCATCGATCACAAATGGTCAGCGGGACAATGTCCACCCCGGCGGCAGATAATCGGTCGACATGTAATAATAGAGCCGGCAGGTGCCGTCCGCCGTCATGCTGTCGCCCTTGACGATCCCGAACGCGATCGTGCCGAGGAAGACCGGCCCGCCGCTGTCGCCGCTCTTGCAGGCCGGGCCCTTCACCGCGACCCAGGTCGGCGTGCACGGCCCCGCGCAAAGATCGCCCGGCGGGGCATAATCGACGAACGCGACCTCGGCGCAGCTATAGTCGGTCCGCTCGCCGCGATGGCAGACGATGTCGCCCGCGCGCGTGCTCTCCCGGTTGCGCCAGCTCGTCAGCGCGCGCGTCTGCGTCTTGCTGTCGGCATGGAACAATGGCGCGAGCGGCTGCGGCGCGGCGTGGATCTGCACGTCCTGATAGCGCGCGCCCCATGCACCGAGCATCGGCAGCGGCACCTCGCTCTTGTCGCCGTCGATGAAGCTCAAATTGTCGGGGCAGTGCGCGGCGGTGGTGAGCGCCGTCCGCGCGCCGTCGGTGACGACGAAGCCCGAGGTGCAGACGAAGCGCCGGCCGGAGGCATCGCGCCCGGTGACCCGCGCGCCGCCCTCGACCGCGAGATCGGCGTCCGCCTCCGCCCAGCTCCGCACCTCGACCGGCACGCCCGCGATCGCCTCGATCCGGGCGGCGGTCGCGACCGGATCGCCGCCGTCGAGATCCTGCGC
>NZ_CAHJXD010000074.1 GCF_903644055.1 Sphingomonas bacterium
TCAGGATCGGCGGATGGAGCGGCTGCTGTGGGACGGCGCGGCCAGCTCGGCGCAGCGCCAGCTCCTGCTCGTCTCGCCGGGGCGGCGGCCGATCTACGCCGCGCGGATAGCCTTCCAGACGCGCGCGCCCGATGCGCAGGTGCAGGCGACGGCGCTGGGCGTCGCGGCGGACCGCGATCCGGGCTTCGCGATCGATCGCGCCAACTGGCTGCGCACCACCGCACAGGGCGTCGCCGCGCGGCAATATCTCGCGGGGCTGGGAGCGTTCGACGGCGCGCCGCTCGATGCCAAGCCGTACCTCGCCGCATTGCTCAACGCCGCCAGCGGCGCCGCGCACGACGGCCAGCCGAGCCTCGCTTATCAGATCGCCACCCAGGCCGACGCCGCCTTCGTGCCCGGCGCGGCGCTGCGCGACCGTCCGCTGGCCGAGCGCGATCCCTATACCAGCCTAGTGTGGCTGGGCGGGCAGACCGCGCTCAAGAAGCTCGCCCGGCCGAGGGATGCCGAGGCGATGTTCATGCGCTACGCCGCCGCCGCGCAATCGCCGGGAAGCCAGGCCAAGGGGCATTACTGGGCGGGGCGCGCGGCGCAGGCGGCGGGCGATATCGCCGGCGCCAACGCGCATTTCGCCGATGCCGCGCGCCAGATCGATCAATTCTACGGCCAGCTCGCCACCGAACGCCTCGGGCGCACCATCGCGGTGCCCGCCGATCCGCCGCAGCCGGCGATCGGCGCCCAGCAGCGCGCCGTGTTCGACAATCGCGAGGTCGTGCGCGCCGCGCGATTGCTCGGGCAGCAGCGGCGCTGGCTCGATCAGACGCAGTTCGTCCGCCAGATCGCGCAGGACGCCCGGAGCGACGGCGACCATATCCTCGCCGCCGATCTCGCACGGACGCTGGCGCGCCCCGATCTCGGCGTGATCGTGTCGCGCGCGGCGCGGGCTTCGGGCGCGCGCGATCCGATCCGCACCGGCTTCCCGACGATCGCCGTGCCTTCCGCCTGGGCGACGCACTGGACGATGATCCACGCGCTCACCCGGCAGGAGAGCCAGTTCGATCGCGAGGCGACGAGTCCGGTCGGCGCGCGCGGGCTGATGCAACTGATGCCCGCCACCGCGCGCGAGCAGGCGGGCAAGCTCGGGCTGCCCTGGGAGCCGTACCGGCTGACCGAGGATACCGGCTACAACGTGACGATCGGCGCCTCCTTCTTCGATCGGATGATGACCTATTACGCCGGCAGCTATGTGCTGGCGGTCGCGAGCTACAATGCCGGACCGGGCAAT
This sequence comes from Sphingomonas bacterium, assembly GCF_903644055.1. Taxonomy (GTDB): domain Bacteria; phylum Pseudomonadota; class Alphaproteobacteria; order Sphingomonadales; family Sphingomonadaceae; genus Sphingomonas_I. Next base: position 1,283 of record NZ_CAHJXD010000074.1, read on the forward strand.
GTGAACCGCTTCATCCGCGACAACGGCGATCCGCGGCTGCCGGGCGTCGACGTGGTCGACTGGATCGAGGCGATCCCGCTCGCCGAGACGCGCAGCTATGTGCAGAAGGTGCTGGAGAATGCGGTGATCTACGATCTGTTCAATCCCGCGCGGGCAAAGACCCCGGAGAAGAACCGCTTGTCGCATTACCTCGGGCGGCAGAGCGCGGGTTAGAAAGGCGGATCGCACGGCCGCGACGCGCGTTTGCCGTTGATGCGTCCCGCCCTCCTCCCCCTCCTCGCCGCGATCGCCACACCGGCGATCGCGGGCCCGGCCGATCTCCATTCGATCGCTGGAATGCAGAGCTATTACCGCGTGCTGATCGCCTTCGCACCGCGCCTCTCCGACCCGAGGCTGCGCGCGCAGGCCGCCGAGATGGCGCGCTTCGGCGCGGGCGCCGCCGAGCGCGATCTGCTGTTCGTCCAAGTCGGTGACGGCAAGGTGATCGGCGCCAGCGACACGCCCGCCCGGCTCGCCGCCAGGTATCGCGTGCCCGCCAACGCCTTTCGCAGCCTGCTGATCGGCAAGGACGGTACTGTCGCGCTGACGCAGGCGAGCCCGATCGCCGCCGCGACGCTGCGCGCGCGGATCGATGCGATGCCGATGCGGCGGGAAGAGGCGCGGCGCATGCGGCCGGGCCTGGGCAAGCCAAAACCTTAATCCGTCATGCCGGACTTGATCCGGCATCCCGCTTCCAACTCATTAGGTTCCAGCGGGCAGCGGGACCCCGGAACAAGTCCGGGGTGACGGTTGGATATGGGCGCGCTAGGCTCGCGTCCGCATGGCCGACGATCTCTTCGCATCCGCTTCCAGGACCAGCACCGATTACGACGCCTCCTCGATCGAGGTGCTCGAGGGGCTGGAGCCGGTGCGCCGCCGCCCGGGCATGTATATCGGCGGCATCGACGAACGCGCGTTCCACCACCTCGCCGCCGAGGTGCTCGACAATGCGATGGACGAGGCGGTCGCGGGGCACGCCAGCCGCATCGAGGTGACGCTGGGCGCGGGCAACCGCCTGACGATCACCGACAACGGCCGCGGCATCCCGATCGACGATCACCCCAAATATCCGGGCAAATCGGCGCTCGAGGTGATCCTGACGACGCTGCATTCGGGCGGCAAATTCTCGAACAAGGCCTATGCCACGTCGGGCGGTCTTCACGGCGTCGGCATCAGCGTGGTCAACGCGCTGTCCAACGATACGGTGATCGAGGTCGCGCGCGATCGCACGCTCTATCGCCAGACCTTCGCGCGCGGGCTCGCCACCTCGGGCCTGCAGACGATCGGCGCGGCGCCCAACCGGCGCGGCACCAGCGTCGCCTTCACACCCGATACCGAGATTTTCGGCGAGGCGATGCGCTTCAAGCCGACGCGGCTCTACCGGCTCGCGCGCTCCAAGGCCTATCTCTACGCGGGCGTCGAGATCCGCTGGCGCTGCGAGCCCGCGCTGATCGGCGACGATACGCCGGCCGAGGCGGTGTTCCAGTTCCCCGGCGGGCTCTCCGACCACCTCAGGGAGCAGCTCGGCAGCCGCGCCTGCGCCACCGCCGAACCTTTCACGGGGCGGCAGGATTTTCCCGAGGGGCAGGGCTCGGTCGAATGGGCGGTGGCGTGGCCGCTGCATTCGGACGGCAGCTATTCCTATTATTGCAACACGATCCCGACGCCCGATGGCGGCACGCACGAGGCGGGGCTGCGCGCGGCGCTGGTCAAGGCGGTACGCGGCTTCGGCGAGCTGGTCGGCAACAAGAAGGCCAAGGACATCGCGCCCGAGGACGTGACGATCGAGATCGAGCTGATGCTCTCGGTGTTCGTCCGCGACCCGCAATTCCAGAGCCAGACCAAGGATCGGCTGACCAGCCCCGAGGCCGCACGGCTCGTCGAAAATGGCGTCCGCGATCACTTCGACCATTATCTCTCGGACAATATGGAACGCGGGCGCGCGCTGCTCGGCTTCGTGCTCGATCGCATGGACGATCGGCTGCGGCGCAAGGCCGAGCGCGAGGTCAAGCGCAAGACCGCCACGTCGGGCCGCAAGCTCCGCCTGCCCGGCAAGCTCACCGATTGTGCGAACGACAGCCCCGAAGGTACGGAATTGTTTATCGTCGAGGGCGACAGCGCCGGCGGCTCCGCCAAGCAGGCGCGCGACCGCAAGACGCAGGCGATCCTGCCGATCCGCGGCAAGATCCTCAACGTCGCCTCGGCCAATGCCGCCAAGATCGGCGCCAACCAGGAGATCGCCGATCTCGCGCTGGCGCTCGGCTGCGGGGTGCGCGACGGCTGCGACGCGGCGGCGCTGCGCTACGAGCGCATAGTCATCATGACCGACGCCGACGTCGATGGCGCGCATATCGCGACGCTGCTGATGACCTTCTTCTTCCAGGAAATGGCGGCGATCGTCCGCGACGGCCGCATCTTCCTAGCACAACCGCCGCTCTACCGGCTGACCGCCGGCGGCAAGAGCCTCTACGCCAAGGACGAGGCGGCGCGCGCCGCGATCGAGGCGAAGGAGTTCAAGGGCAAGAAGGTCGAGGTCGCGCGCTTCAAGGGCCTCGGCGAGATGAATCCCCAGCAGCTCCGCGAAACCACGATGGACCCCAGGAGCCGCACCCTGATCCGCATCACCCTGCCCCAGGAATATGAAGAGCGCGCGGTGACCCGCGATCTCGTCGAGAGGCTGATGGGCAAGAACCCGGAACACCGCTTCGCCTTCATCCAGGCCAACGCGGCGGCGGTGGAGGATGAGGCGATCGACGCTTAGAGCTTATGCTCTCGTCACCGGCCTTGAGCCGGGGCGACGTTTTAGCTTGAACAGAACAGCCTGTAGCGCGGCTTCCGGCGCCTGGCAGACCAACCGCCGTCGTCCTCCAACGGCAAAAACGGATCATTGCCTGGGCCCGATTCCACGGTCGAATTTACTCGACCCAGCATTTTTCGATGACTTCGGCTAACATGCATCAATAAATGCCCCGTTATCTAAATCATATAGTAATCGAAGCGCGTGATTATTCGCTCAATGTCGAGTCTCTTTGAGCATAACATGTCTTTTTGCCACAGATTCTTCTAGAATTCGTAATGGTGCGAATTGCGTTTGCATGCACGCCCACCCGCATGGCATCAAGGTCGATAAGAATGATAATGAGCGTTGATGGATTGACCGCAGCAAAGGTTTAGTCGTTGTCAGCAAAACTCGCAGCGAAGGCGGCTATCCCCACCATTCTCGACGGCACGCTGGCGGATATCGCTATGGCCAGCATCCGCCTCATTCCGGATGCGATAGTCGTTGCCGATATGCGTGAGGGTGACGCACCGCTCATCTGGGTGAGTGAGCAATTCCCAGCGATCACCGGCTATAGCCGAGCCGATGCAATAGGCAAGAATTGCCGCTACTTGCAGGGCAACGATCGCTTGCAATCCGCACTCGCGCCGATACGGGATGCGCTCAGCTCCGGCACCACCACCACCGTTACATTGCGTAACTATCGTAAGGATGGCACGCTCTTCTGGAATGAGCTGACGCTTACGCCATATCCTGGAGCAGACGGTGTCGTCGAATATTATGTCGGACTTATGCGTGATGTCACCACAGCCAAAGAGAGTCTTGATCAAGCTGTACGCGATGCAAAACTGGATCGTCTCACCGACTTACCCAACCGATACACTTTTCTTGAAGATGTCGAGAATTTAGAATCTACTGATGGAAGTCGACTGTTAGTCGTAAAAATCGATGTTGCTGGGTTGCACAATATCAACAGCACCTATGGCTACGCGGCTGGCGACGAGATTATCTGCAAGATCGGCTTGAGGCTCAATTCGCTCGAGCCGGATGCATTAGGTCGGATCGGCAATAACGAGTTCGCGGTCGCCTTCCGCGTCTCAACGCTTGTCGCGGAAGAAGAGGCGCTGACGAAGATCATATCCGCGTTGCGGCCGCCCTTCACGACGCCCGATGCCATCATCAATATCCGATATGCACTTGGCTACACCGTAGGCGCCCCCGGGCAGGCTTCGGATATCCTGGCGCAGCAAGCAGGCCAGGCCCTGCATGAATCGAAAGCCGATCCGAGTCGCGCGCCGCGTCGTTTCGACGAGGCTGCCGAACTCGCCTCGCGCCACCGTAGCCGCCTGACCGCTGAGTTGCAGCAGGCGGTGCGTGATGGAGATTTCATCTATCACTACCAGCCCCAATTCGACCTACTGACGGGAAAGATCGTCGGCTGCGAAGCGCTGATCCGGTGGGAACATCCCGTCTTCGGTTTGCAAGGACCGGACACCTTCATCGGCATCGCCGAGGAAACGGGTCTGATTGTCGATATCGAACGCGTAGGCATCCGCAAGGTCGCGGCTTTTGCCGCCAAGCTGAATGCCGAGCGCGCGGACCCCTTATACTTCTCGGTGAACGTCTCTCCCCTGGAAGTCGTCAGAGGCGACCTGGAGGGCTTGATCAGGGATGTCATCGACGAAACGGGTATCGAGCCGGCTTGGCTGACACTTGAGCTGACCGAGAGCCTTCTCACCGACAGCTCTGACCGCGTCATTTCCATCTTCAATCGCATCCGCAAGCTGGGTGTTGGTCTATCGATCGATGATTTCGGAACAGGATATTCGAGTCTGCGCAGCATCGATCGTTTTCCAATTTCGGAGATCAAGATCGATCGTAATTTCACCCAGAACTTGCGAACCAGTGGGATCAAGCGGATCCTGATCGAGTCTATAATAGCGATCGGTAAAGAACTCTCCGCGAGGATCGTGGCGGAAGGTATTGAGACCATCGAACAACATAACCAGCTAAAGGAGATGGGGTGCCTGTTTGGCCAAGGCTACCTGTTGGGTCGTCCCGTTTCCGCTGAGCATTTGGTTGCGCTTGCACGGGCAACTTGAGCTAACATGATACGCCGGCCATCGAAGGTCGGCGTCCGGGTGGAGGGCTATCCCGTCAGCGCCCCGACCAGCGCCTTGACCTTCTTCTGCCGCCATTGGGGCACGGGAGCGATCAGCCAGTAGCCGCGTTCGCCTTCGACTTCGCCGAAGCTGGTGAGGCGGCCGCTCGCGAGATCGGCCTCTGCGACCAGCGCGGGGACAAGCGCGCGGCCGAAGCCCGCCGCCGCCGCATCCAGCGCGAGGCCGGCATCGCCGACCGACAACACCACCGGCAGCGTCGCGGGGGGCGCGCCGGGCCAGGTGATCGCGGCTTCGGGCGCATCGGGCAGGCCGACGAGGACATGGCGGAAATCGCCGAGCGGCACGCCCTCGTTGCTGCCCTTCGCGGCCGAGAAGCAGACCGCGAGATCGAGGTTGGCCTCGGTGAAATCGAGCGGCACGTCCGCCGGGATCACCGTGAAGCGCAGTTCGGGATCGCTCTTGCCATAGGCCGCGAGCCTCGGCCCCAGCCATTTGGCGGTGATCCCGCGCGGCGCGGCGATCGTCAGCGTCTTGCTGCTCTGCCCCGCCTGCATCGCGCGCACCGCTTCCTCGAACTCGAGGAAGCCCTGGCGCAGCGCATCGAGCCCGCGTTCGCCCTCGGGGGTCAGCTCCAGCCCCTTGGCGGTGCGGCGGAAGAGGACGACGCCGAGCGTATCCTCCAGCGCCCTGATCTGCTGGCCGACGGCGGCGGGGGTCACGGCCAGCTCGTCGGCGGCGCGGGTGAACGACAGATGGCGCGCGGCGGCATCGAGCACGCGCAATCCGTTCAGCGGCAGCAGGGTGCGCTTCATACGTCCGCCGCTGCTGGGCCGATCAGATCGAAGCGCGGGATCGCGACCTCCATCAGGCCGCCGCCGTGGCCCGCCATCCGGTAGGCGCCCTCCATCGTGCCGCGCGAGGTTTCGAGCGGGCAGCCCGAGACATAATCATAGCTCTCGCCGGGCGCGATCACCGGCTGCTCGCCGATCACGCCCTCGCCCTCGACGCGGTGGCGCTGGCCGTGCGCGTCGGTGATGATCCAGCGCCTCGTCATGAGCTGGACCGGCGCCGCGCCGTTATTCTCGATGCGGATATGATATGCCCAGAACCAGCGGCGCTTGGCGGGCTCGGACTGGTCGTCGAGATAGCTGACCGAGACGCGCACGGTGATGCCGGCGGTCGTCGCCTTGTACGGAAAGAAGATGTCGAGCGCGCCGGCGACCATCAGAGACCCGCCTTCGCGAGCGCCCGATCGAGATCCTCGATCACGTCCTGCGGATCCTCGAGCCCGACGTTGAGCCGCAGCATCCCCTCGCCCACACCCATCGCAGCGCGCACCTCTTCGGAAAGGCCGGCGTGCGTGGTGGAGGCGGGATGCGTCATCAACGACCGCGAATCGCCGATATTGTTCGAGATGTCGACCAGCGCGAGCGCATCGAGCAAGGCATGCGCCTGCGCGCGCCCGCCATCCACGATCATCGCCATGATCGTGCCCGCCGCCGCCATCTGCCGCATCGCGAGTTCATGCTGCGGATGGCTGGCGAGGCCGGGGTAGAGCAGGGTCGGCACGCGGTCTTCGAGAAAGCGCGCCACCGCCAGCGCATTTTCGCTCTGGCGGCGGATGCGCAGATCGAGCGTCTCCAGCCCCTTGAGCACCACCCAGGCGTTGAACGGCGACAGCGTCGGGCCGGTGTTGCGCGTGAAGGCGAGCAGCGTCTTCTCGATATAGTCCTCGCGCCCGCAGACCGCGCCGGCGAGCACGCGCCCCTGCCCGTCCATCATCTTGGTCGCCGAATAAGCGACGATGTCCGCGCCAAAGTCGAGCGGCCGCTGAAGCGCCGGCGTGGCGAAGGCGTTGTCGACGACGGTCGTGATGTCCGCTTTGCGTGCGATGCCGCAAACTGCTTCGAGATCAACGATATCCATCGTGGGATTGGCAGGCGTTTCGAAGAAGAAGACCTTGGTATTAGGCCGGATCGCGTCGGCCCACGCCTGATTGTCGGTGCCGTCGACGATCGTCGTCGCGATCCCGAACTTGGGCAGCAACGTGTCGGTCAGCCAGCGGCACGATCCGAACGCCGCGCGCCCGGCGACGACATGGTCGCCCTGCTCCAACTGGCAGAGCAGCGCCGCGGTCATCGCCGCCATCCCCGTCGCCATCGCACGGCAGGCCTCGGCGCCCTCCATCAGCGCGATCCGCTGCTCCAGCATCTCGACCGTGGGGTTTTGGAGGCGCGAATAGGTCATCCCCGGCGCCTCGCCCGCGAAGCGCGCGGCGACCTCGGCGGCGGTGTCGTAGGAATAGCCCGAGGTGAGGAACAAAGCCTCGCTGGTCTCGCCATATTCGGTGCGCGCGGTGCCGCCGCGCACGGCGATCGTGGCGGGACGCCAATTTCGCGTGATCGATCGATCCTGTCCGGCCTTGCGCTTCATCGCACTCCCTTGGAAAAGGCGGACCGCGCCGTCAATGGCGCGCCCGATGGAGAGACCCGATGACCGCGATCCAGGACGTGCCGCTCAAGACGATCAAGGGCCAGGACAGCAGCCTCGCCGATTATGCGGGGCAGGTGCTGCTGGTGGTCAACGTCGCCTCCAAATGCGGGCTGACGCCGCAATATGCGGGGCTGGAGACGCTCTACGAAAAATATAAGGATCAGGGTTTCGCGGTGCTGGGCTTCCCCGCCAACGATTTCGGCGCGCAGGAGCCGGGGTCGAACGAGGAAATCGCCACCTTCTGCACGACCAACTTCGGCGCCAGCTTCCCGATGTTCGAGAAGATCGGCGTCGTCGGGCCGGACAAGCATCCGCTGTACCGCGAGCTGACCGGCGCGCTGCCTACCGCGCAGAACGACGGCGGCTTTCGCGAGCGGCTCGCGGGCTATGGCATGAAGCCCAACGAGGCGCCCGAGGTGCTGTGGAACTTCGAGAAGTTCCTGATCGGCCGCGACGGCGAACCCGTCGCCCGCTTCGCGCCCGACACCGCGCCCGACGATGCCGCGCTGGTCGGCGCGATCGAGAAGGAATTGTTCGCGAGCGAATGACGATCAGACCCGACGTCATGCCGGACTTGATCCGGCATCCCGCATTCAGATCGAGAAGGGTAGCGGGACCCCGGATCAAGTCCGGGGTGACGGCGGTCGGTTACAGCGCCGCCAGCACCGCGTCGCCCATCGCCCGCGTCGTCATCGTTCCGCCGAGATCGGGCGAGCGCGCGCCGCCCGCCAGCGCCTTCGCCACCGCCGCCTCGATCCGATCCGCCGCCTCGGGCAGGCCCAGCGAATGGCGCAGCATCATCGCGGCGGAGAGGATCGCCGCCAGCGGATTGGCCTTGCCCTGCCCGGCGATATCGGGGGCAGAGCCGTGGATGGGTTCGTACAGGCCGAGCGCGCCCTGCCAGTCTCGCAGCGAGGCCGAGGGCAGCAGCCCGATCGAGCCGACGCACATGCTCGCCTGATCGGAGAGGATGTCGCCGAACAGATTGCCGGTGATCACGACGTCGAAATGCGCCGGGCGCCGCACGAGCTGCATCGCGGCATTGTCGACATACATATGCTCCAGCGCGACCTCGGGATATTCCGCCGCGACCTCGCAGACGATTTCGCGCCAGAGCTGCGACGTCTCCAGCACATTGGCCTTGTCGACCGAACAGAGCCGCCCGCGCCGGCGCCTGGCCATCTCGAAGCCGGTGATCGCGATGCGCCGCACCTCGCTCTCGTCGTAGCGCATCGTGTCGAAGCCCTCGCGGAGGCCCTCGGGGGTCGCGCGGCGGCCGCGCGGGGTGCCGAAATAGACGTCGCCGGTCAGCTCGCGCACGATCACCATGTCGATCCCGCGTACCACCTCCGGCCGCAGCGTCGAGGCATCGTCCATCCCCGGAAACAGCCGGACGGGGCGCAGATTGGCCCAGAGGCCGAGCGCGCGCCGCAAGCCCAGGATCGCCTGCTCGGGGCGCAACGGCCGCTCGAGCGAGTCGCACTCGGGATCGCCGACCGCGCCGAACAGGATCGCGTCGGCGCGCTGGGCGAGATCGAGCGTGGCGGGCGGCAGCGGATGGCCCGCCGCCTTGTAGCCCGCGCCGCCGACGGGGGCTTCCTCATAGGTCAGCGCCGCGCCGCAGACCGCGTCCAGCACGCGGCGGGCTTCGGCGACGACTTCGGGGCCGATCCCGTCGCCGGGCAGCAGGGCAATGAGCATGGTCTCTCCTCAGCGCGCTCCCTTCCCATGCACGCCAATTTTTGCAAGCCGGCTTCTCCCCTCCCGCTTGCGGGAGCGGCGTTAGCTTGTCACCCGTTTGATCCGCTCGACCAGCCGTTCGCGCGCGGGAAGGATCTGCGCGGCGCGGCCGTGGAGGAGATCGCGTTCGAGGAAGAAGCCGGTCAGACTGAGGCCGTCGAGCAGTTGCGGCCAATCCCCCGCCCCGCCCGCGCGCACGAAGGCGGGCAAGCGCAGCAGGCGATCGCGATGCGCCTCCCCCGCCGCGCGGCTGACCGCGCCGCCGCTCTTCGGGCTGACGTAGGCGAGCTCCCCCTCCCCGCCCGCGACGCAGCCCGAAAGATCGAGCCCGAAGCCGAGCTCGGCGAGCAGCAGCAGCTCGTAGCGG